>NZ_JAFRFW010000512.1:0-13889 GCF_017434145.1 Saccharopolyspora sp.
CGCGGAGGCGTCCCGCAGCCGGGGCGGGCGCAACGCCACCGCGCCCGCGCGCACCGCCAGCGGAGCGGGGCGGGCCGGCCAGCCGGGATGCCGCCCGGCGAAGATCTCGGAATCCGTGGCCATCGTCGCCGCGGGTCAGGCGCGCTGCGACAGGAAGCGGATCTGCACGTCCTCGCCCGCGGACACCTCGGAGACGTCTTCGTCGATCAGCACCAGGCAGTTCGCCTCGGCCAGCGAGGCCAACAGGTGCGAGCCGGAGGTGCCCAGCGGTTGCACCAGGTAGGAGTCGGTCTCCGGGTCGCGCAGCAACTGCCCGCACAGGAACCCGCGGCGCCCGGCCGTCGAGCTCACCGGGGACAGCAGGTTCGCGGTCACGGTGCGCCGGTGCGGATTCTCGCGCCCCAGCGCTGCGCGGATCAGCGGACGCACCAGGACCTCGAACAGCACGAGGGCGCTGACCGCGTTGCCCGGCATCAGGAACGTCGGCACCTCGTCCGGGCCGAGCCGGCCGAAGCCCTGCATCGAGCCCGGGTGCATCGCGACCCGAGTGGTGTCGAGCTCGCCGAGATCGGACAGCGCCGCGCGCACCTCGGCACCCACCGCGCCGCCGATGCCGCCCGCGATCACGACGATCTCGGACAGCAGCAACCGGCCCTCGATCACCTCGCGCAACCGCTTCGGGTCGATGCCGACGATGCCGACGCGGGTCACCTCGGCGCCGGCGTCGCGGGCCGCGGCGGCCAGCGCGTACGAGTTGACGTCGTAGACCTGCCCCTGCCCCGGCGTGCGGTCGACGTCGACGAGCTCCTCGCCCAGCGAGATCACCGAGACGCGCGGGCGCGGGTGCACCAGCACCTTGTCCCTGCCGACCGCGGCGAGCAGCCCCACCTGCGCGGAGCCGATCGCCGAACCGCGGCGCACCGCCACGTCACCGGTCTGCACGTCCTCCCCGGTGCGGCGCACGAACGCCGCCGACGGCACGCCCTCGCGCACCGTGACCTTCGCCGGGTGCTCGTCGGTTTGCTCCAACGGGACGACCGCGTCCGCGAGCGTGGGCAGCGGGGCGCCGGTGGCGACCCGGACCGCTTGCCCCGGCTGCAGCCTGCGCGGCTGCCGCGAACCGGACGTTATCTCGCCGACCACGGGCAGCACCGGAGCTTCGCCGTCGTCGGTCCGCACGTCCACGCTGCGCACCGCGTAGCCGTCCACCGCGGCCTGGTCGAACCCGGGCAGCGCTTGCCCGGCCACGACTTCCTCGGCGCACAGCAGTCCCTGCGCCTCCGAGATCGCCACGCGGACCGGAGAGGGCCGCACGGCGGCGGCGAGGACTCGCGCGAGCTGTTCGTCCACTGACCTCATGGCACTCGACCTCTTCCGCGCGGAGCCGAGGCCGCGAGTCCTCAGCTCCTGTTCAACCTCTTGCCGAGCCAGTCCCGCAGGCCCGGCCCGTACTCGGAATCCTCCAGCGCGAAGTCCACCGCAGCTTTCAGGAAACCGCCAGGATTTCCCAAGTCGTGTCGGTCTCCGCGGTGCACCACGACGTGCACCGGATGACCCTCCGAGATCAGCAACGCTACGGCATCGGTGAGCTGCAACTCACCTCCGGCACCGGGTTCGATGCGCTTGAGCGCGTCGAACACCGCGCGATCCAGCAGGTACCGCCCGGCCGCGGCTAGGTTCGAGGGGGCTTGCTCCGGCGCGGGCTTCTCGACCATGCCGTGGACCTGCTTGACGTCCTCCTCGCCCGTGTCGGCCACCTGGAACACGCCGTAGGAGGCAACCTGCTCGGGCGGGACGTCGAACGCGCACAGCACGCTTCCGCCGTACCGCGCCCGGGCTTCGGCCATCTTGCTCAGGACCCCGTGGGGCAGGACCAGGTCATCGGGCAGCAGGACGGCGACCGCGTCATCGTCCGGGCCGAGCTTCGGTTCAGCGCATCCGACGGCGTGCCCGAGCCCGAGGGCGCTCTCCTGCAGCGCGGTTTCCGCGGTGATCAGGCCGGGGCCGCGCTGCACCTTCTGCAGCAGGGTGTCCTTTCCGCGGTCGCGCAACGTCCCCTCCAGCTCCGGGGCCGGCTGGAAGTAGTCGGCCACGGCCTGCTTGTCCGGTGAGGTGACGATCAGTAGCCGGTCCGCGCCCGCCTCGGCGGCCTCGGTGGCCACCAGTTCGATCCCCGGGGTGTCGACGATCGGCAGCAGTTCCTTGGGGACGGATTTCGTGGTCGGCAGGAACCTCGTGCCGAGGCCCGCAGCGGGCACGATCGCGGTGCGGAAAGCAGCGGTCGCGGGGTTGCTGGCAGCGCTGTTCATGGTCCCGGAGCCTATCGGCCGGGCCTACAGTGGAGCTGTGACCTCGCTGGGAGAACTACGGGAAGCCAAGACGCAGTGGCGGCGCGAGCTGGGCGAACTCCGGCGGTCCAGCGCCGAGACCACACGATCAGCGGAGGCGGAGTCGCTGCGGGCGGCGGTGCTGAGCTGGGCCGCCCGGCGCAAGCCCGGTGTGGTGGCCGGTTACGTGCCGGTGCGCGGCGAACCGGGATCGCTGGCGATGCTGGACGCCCTGCGGGAATCCGGTTGGCGCGTGCTGCTGCCGGTGGTCGTCGGCGCCGAGCCGCTGGAGTGGGCGGACTACACCGGCGCCGATTCGCTCCGGAGAGCCGAGTACGGCTTGCTGGAACCGGTCGGCGCCCGGCTCGGCCAGGCGGCGATCGCCGCGGCGGATGCGGTGCTGGTACCGGCTCTGGGCGTGGACCTGCGCGGTGTCCGGCTGGGCCGGGGCGCTGGTCACTACGACCGGTCGTTGCCGTCGGCAGCGCCGGACGCGGTGCTGATCGGCGTGGTCCGGGACGAGGAATTCGTGGATTCGCTGCCGGGCGAGCCGCACGACGTGCGGCTGCACGCGGTCATGACGCCTGGTCGGGGCGTTGTGCAGCTGGCTGCCGACGCCGATCTCGGACGTCGTGTGACGTAGGAGTGTTTGCGCTGGGCACCCGATTTGGCGCATCATCGGGTTGGCACTCTGTCCGCTCGAGTGCCAATACCATGAACGCCCGGAGGTTGACCGCCGTGCCCACGTACCAGTACGCCTGCACCGAGTGCGAGCACCGCTTCGAGACGGTGCAGTCGTTCAGCGAGGATTCGCTGACGGAGTGCCCCGAGTGCGAGGGCAGGCTGCGGAAGCTGTTCAACGCCGTGGGCATCGTGTTCAAGGGCAGCGGGTTCTACCGCACGGACAACCGGTCGAACTCCGGCTCGACCGGTTCGTCGGATTCGTCGTCGTCCGGCTCGTCCGGCTCGTCGGATTCGTCTTCCGGATCGTCGTCTTCGGGTTCCGGCTCTTCGGAGTCGAAGAGCTCCGGTTCGGACTCGTCGGCGAGTTCCTCGTCGTCCTCGAGTTCTTCGAGCTCGTCCACCGCGACCGCGGCGTCCTGACTGGGGCCGCAGCTCGCGGCACCTGAGCTCGCCGCGTTCGAGCTCGCAACGCTGCAGTCGCAGCACTGAACTCGCAGCAGTTGCCGAATCGCCGATCGCTTGCAGCGGTCGGCGATTTTCGATGCTCACCCGCGGCCGAGTTGTCCACAGGCTGCCGGTTCATCCACAGATTCCGGATTTGACCCTGCCCGCCGGTTCCCGGCTCTTCTAGCGTCGATCACAGGTGGTCAACGACGCAGGGGGCGACATGAGCGGGCGAGGTAGCGGTGCGAGCGGGAACCCGGGTCCCGGTGGGAAGGCGGGTCCCAGCGGGAAGGCGGGCTCCGGCGGGAACCGGCGACGCGGGATGCGCCGGAGACGGCGGAAGGAGCTCTCGCTCGAACCGACGTGGCGGGACCGGGTCTCGGCCCGGCTTCCCTGGCTGCACGGTGCTCGCGTGCTGTTCGCCCGCCGAGCGGCCGCGGGGATGCTGATCGTGCTCGCGTTGCTGCTCGCGGTGCGGCCGGAGTCCGCTCCGCCGGATGACCGGGTCCGGGTCGTGGTGGCCGCGCACGACCTCGCACCGGGGCACGTACTGACGGACTCGGACCTGGCGCAGCGGGCGCTGCCCGCAGATGCGGTGCCGCGCGGAGCGGTGCGCGAGGTCGCCGCGGCCCGCGGACGCACGCTCGGCGGCGCCTCGCGCGGCGGTGAGCCGTTGACCGACGTGCGCTTCACCGGGCCGGAGCTGACCAGGATCACCACCGGGCGGGAGGACCACGTCGCGGTGCCGATCAGGCTGGCCGACCCGGCCGTCGCCGACCTGCTGCGCTCCGGCACCCGGGTGGACATCGTCACGATCCCCACTCGGTCCGATACCGGATCAGTGCTGGCCGAGCGGGTACCGGTGCTCGCCGTCCGCCCTGCGGGCAGCGGCCCCGATCAGGGACGACTCGTGGTAGTCGGGCTGCCGGAGCAACGCGCCCCGGCAGTGGCAGGAGCGTCACTGACCCGATCGGTGACCGTTACGCTGCGCTGAGCAGACGTAGGGCCGAGCGGACGGACGGCTTCCGCCGCGCCTACCGGCCCGGGACGGCCCCGGGCATCTCGATCGAAGAAGGAGCGTGCCGTGCTCAAGGGCTTCAAGGACTTCCTCATGCGGGGCAACGTCATCGACCTCGCGGTGGCGGTCGTCGTCGGCAGTGCCTTCACGGCACTGGTCACCGCGGTCACGAACAGCATCATCCGGCCGGTGATCGCCTCCGCGGGCGGTGCCCAGGTGGACGGCCTGACGATCCAGCTGGTCAAGGGCAACGAGTCGTCGAAGATCGACTTCTCGCTCGTGATCAACGCGGTGATCACCTTCCTGATCACCGCCGCGGTGGTCTACTTCCTGTTCGTGCTGCCGATGCAGAAGATCCAGGAGCGGCGCAAGAAGGGCACGGAGGAGTCGGTCGACCCGACCGAGGCGGAGCTCCTGCTGGAGATCCGGGACCTGCTGCGCAAGGAGCAGGGCCTGCCTGCCATCAAGGGGCTGGCGGACGACGAGACGACCAAGGGCGGCGACGGCGAGGCGGCGACCGCGAGCACGTCCGCTTCGGCCTCCAAGAGCTCGAACGGGAACGGCAGCAAGAACTGAGGCTGCGATTCGAGTGGGCGCGGACGGCGTCCGGCAGCCTCGGCGGGCAGCACCGTGGCGTGGTCGACGGCCTTCGGCCCGATGCGGGCGGCACGCGGCGCGTCGGCCGTACGCGGGTAGCTCAGCCGCCGTGGTGGGGTGGGCGGTTCTCCGCGTACCAGCGGTCGGAGTCCCGCGCGGCGTCCGCGCCGGACTCGGAGGCGCTCTGCTCGTCGGAGGTCGTCTCCGGCAGCACCTCGCCGAAGATCTCCGCGAGTCGCCGCTGACGCCGCCGTTCGTCGTCGGTCACGCCACCATCGTCCCCCATCGCGGCGACCGCGGAAGCGCCGGGAGGCGGGTCGCTTCCTCCGCCAAGATCACGATGTCACCATGGGAATATCGGGAAACACCCGGTGACGGCACGGACACGCCGGGCCGCGACGAGCACCGGCTCGCGGCACCTGCTACCACCGGCCGGGCAGCGTCGAAGCGGAGGCAGCCGATGAGTTTCGTGGACAAGGCCAAGGACCTGGCCAACCAGGCCAAGGGCAAAGCAGGCGAGTTCGCCGAGAAGGCCGGGCCGAACGCCGCCAAGGGGCTGGACGCCGCCAAGTCGAGCGTGGACAAGGCCACCGGCGGCAAGTACCACGACCAGATCGAGAACGTCAGCGGCAAGGTCGAGGGCATGCTCAAGCGGGACGGGCAGGCCAAGCCGGACGGGCAGGACGGCAAGTCGTCCGGCGAATCCGGCTCCGGCCCTGACAAGCCTTCCGGGCCGGACAAGCCCTCCGGCAGCTGAGCCGGAACCGACCGCGAACAGCACGGTGGCGGCACCCGAGCGGGTGCCGCCACCGTTTTGTACGTCCCGCCCACCGCGGGCGGGGATCAGGCCGATTCGAGTCCGGACAGCTGCTCGATCACGTGCGTGACCAGCGGGGACAGCGTCGCCATCCCGTCGCGGACCGCGGCCCGCGAACCGGCCAAGTTGACCACCAGCGTGCTGCCGGAAACCCCGGCCAACCCGCGGGACACCCCGGCGTCGACCGCCCCGGCCGCCAGCCCGGATGCCCGCAGCGCCTCGGCGATGCCCGGCACCGGCATGTCCAGCACCCCGGAAGTCGCATCCGGTGTCACGTCCCGCGGCGACACTCCGGTGCCGCCGACCGTGATCACCACGTCCACCCCGCCGATCACCGCGGTGTTCAGCGCGTTTCGGATGTCCACCGTCTCACCGGCCACCGCGACGCTGCCGTCCACGATGAATCCGGCCTCCTCCAGCAGTTCGGTCACCAGCAGACCGATGCTGTCCTCCTGCTCGCCCCGCGCGACCCGGTCGTCCACCACGACCACCAGGGCGCGTCCCAGCCGCTGCGCGCTGCGTTCCATGTCGTTCACCGTAGTGGCAAGGAATTCGTCGTTGAGATCGAGTGACCCTTCGGGTTCGACCAGGCGTATCCGGTCGCCGGGCAGAACGGTGCCGTTGCGTTCGGACATCGGACGGGTCCTCCTTGTTCAACCTGCCCCGGTGGGGGCACGGGTCGGGGCGGCCGCGGCTGGTGGCCGGGCCGGTTCGCGTCAGCGCTTCTCGCCGGTGAGCACGACCTCCACGGTCTGCTCACCGCCGCCGTTCGGGGAGACCGTGGTCATCGGGACCTTCTGGCCGGGCGTGTGCGAGCGCACCGCGGCGATCAGCGAGTCGGCGTCCTCGATGGTGCGGCCGTCGAACTTGGTGATCAGCTGGCCCGGCTGGACACCGGCTCGCTGCGCGGCTCCGCCCGGGGCGACGGTGCGCACCAGGGCTCCGGGCTGGTTCGCCGAGACGATGCCGACGCCGAGCGTGGTGTGCGTGGCCGAGCCGGTGTTCTTCAGCTCGGTCGCGATGCGCTTGGCGTGATCGATCGGGATGGCGAAGCCGAGACCGACCGAGCCGCCCTGCTCCTGGCTGGACCCGGGGCTGTAGATCGCCGAGTTGATGCCCACGACGCGCCCGTCCATGTCGACCAGCGGCCCGCCCGAGTTGCCCGGGTTGATCGCGGCGTCGGTCTGCAGCGCGTTGAGCACGCTCGACTGGTCACCGCTCTGCCCGCCCGCGCGCACGGCCCGGTTCTTGGCGCTGATGATGCCGCTGGTGACGGTTCCGGAAAGGCCGAACGGCGAGCCGATGGCCACCACCGGAGCGCCGACCGGCAGATCGTCGGAACGGCCGAGATCGGCAGGCTGCAAGCCGTTGATGTCCGCCTTCACCACCGCCAGGTCCGAACTCGGGTCCGAGCCGATGACCCGCACCGACGCGGTTCGGCTGTCGCTGAACACCGCGGTCAGCCGTCCTTGCTGGGCGCTTTGCGCGACGTGCGAGTTGGTGAGGATGTAGCCGTCCGGGCTGAGCACGATGCCCGAGCCCTCACCGGATCCTTCGGCGCTCTGGATCTGCAGCTGCACAACGCTCGGCAGGACCTTCTGCGCCACGCCTTGCACGGAGCCCTGCGGGGCGTTGCTGGCGCTGCGCGCCGGTGGCTGCTGCTCGAGGCTCGTGACCGCGGAAGAGCCGTTGTTGCTGCCGAAGTGGTAGCCGACGTACCCGCCGATGCCACCACCGAGCAGGCCGATGAGCAGGGCGCCGCCGAGCGCCACCCCGACCGTCGAGCCCCGCCGCCTGCGGCGTTCCTGCTGCACCGGAACCGCACCCATCGGCGGGTGCGGTTGCTGCTGCCAACCTTGGTTCGGCGGTGTCCCCATATACGGGTAGTGCCCACTGGGAGCGCCGCCGATACCCGGTTCCTGCGCGCCGTAGGCAGCGGCGCCGGATTGGGTTCCGGGGTACTGCGGGTACTGGACGGTGCCGTACTGCCCGATGCCGGACTGGCCGGCGCCGTATTCCCCGGTTCCGGCTTGGCCGGCGCCGTACGGCCCGCCCCCGTACTGCTCGGTGCCGTACGGCCCCGTACCGATCTGATCGGTGCCGGCCTGGCCCGCATCGGGCCTGTCCGGCCGCCCGGTTCCCTGCTGGGCCGCCCCGTACTGCTGGCCCTGCGCACCGGTGCCGGACCGCCCGCTCTGCTCGCCACCGGTTGCGCCGTAGGCGTCACCGGCCGAGGTCTGCGACTGCGTGGTGTGCTGCTCGGAAAACCCCGCCGGCGGAGTGTCGGCGGAGGCTTTCGGCGCGTCCGTTTCGCCTGCTGCCTGCTGCTGCGGCTCCTCGGGTTGCTCGCCCGAACCGCGCTGGGGCGTGTCGCTCATGTTTCCCACTTTGGGGCATCGAGCTGAGAGGCACCTGAGACCCCCCTGTGGACGAGCAACGGAAATTCAACACGATGCGCAAGCTCATCCGCCCAGTCGGGAACGAGGCAGTTCACGCAGCGTATCGACGCAGCAGTCGACTCGGCGGGCGGCGCGGCAGGAGGCGCTCAGATCGCCTTGAGCCGGTCGGCGATCTGCTCCGGAGTCACGTCGTTGATCCACACCGCCATTCCGGACTCCGACCCGGCGAGGTACTTGAGCTTGTCCGCGGACCGCAGCACCGAGAACACCTCCAGGTGCAGCCACGACAGGTCCCGCCCGGTGCGGACCGGCGCCTGGTGCCAGGCGGCGATGTACGGCAGCGGCCGGTCGTAGAGGCCGTCCAGCCGACGCAGCAATTCGAGGTAGGTCACCGCGAAGTCGTCCCGCTCGGCATCGGTCAGGGCCACCAGGTCGGGCACCTGCCGCCGGGGCACGACGTGCACCTCCACCGGCCAGCGCGCCGCGGCGGGCACGAACGCGGTCCAGTGCTCGGAGTCGACCAGCACGCGCCGCCCGGAAGCGCGCTCACCGGCCAGCACATCGCCGAGCAGCGGCCTGCCGTGCTCGGCTCGGTACTGCTCGGCGACGCGCAACATCCGGTCCGTCTTCGGCGTGACGAACGGGTAGCCGTAGATCTGGCCGTGCGGGTGGTGCAGCGTCACGCCGATCTCTTCGCCCCGGTTCTCGAAGCAGAACACCTGCTCGACGCCGGGCACCGCGGACAGTTCGGCCGTGCGGTCCGCCCACGCCTCCACCACGGTGCGCACCTGCGCGGGCGTGAGCTGGCCGAACGAGGTGTGGTGATCGGAGGTGAAGCACACGACCTCGCAGCGCCCGCGCGCCGATCCGGTGGGCACCATCGGCATCTCCGGCACTTCGGACGTGTCGGCGGGTGCGGCGGCGAACGAGGGGAACTGGTTCTCGAAGACCGCGACGCCGTAGTCGGACTCCGGGATCTCGGTCGCGCGGCCCGGCGCGCTCGGGCACAGCGGGCACTGGTCGGCCGGCGGCTTGTAGGTGCGGCTCTGCCGGTGCGCGGCCATCGGGACCCACTCGCCGGTGAGCGGGTCGCGGCGCATCTCCGAAACCGGCGGGCGCGGTGGCAGCTCGCGGGTGTCCTCGGCCGCGCGGGGCGGCGCCTCGTCGGAGTCGAAGTAGATGATCTCCCTGCCGTCGGCCAGGTGCCGAAGCGTGCGCTTCACCGCGCGACCTCCTGTTCGGTGCCGGGGCCAGCCGGGCTCGCACCGGCCGAGCCGGAATCGGCCGGGACTGAATCGGCTCTGCCTGCATCAGCCGGGATGGAATCCGACGAACCGGGTTCTGCTGAGCCGGATTCCGCTGCGCCGGATTCCGCTGGCCCGGACCCCGCAGACGAGGACTCACCCGCACCGGCCCCGGCGTGCTGATCGGCCTTGAGCCCGGCCGCGGGTTCGGCGATCACCAGCTCGTGCACCTGCTCGGACAGCACCTGCCTGGCGTCCGCGGGCAGGCCGTCGTCGCTGATCAGCACGTCGACCTCGGCGAAGTCGACGATCGTGGAGATGCCCACGGTCGACCACTTGGCGTGATCGGCGACCACGACCAGCCGGCTGGCCGCCTCGGCCAGCGCACGGTTCGCCTCGCTCTCGTTCAGGTTCGGCGTGGTGAAGCCGGCCCGCGGCGCCATGCCGTGCACGCCGAGGAACACCAGGTCCAGGTGCAGCGAGCGCAGCGCCTGAACCGCGACCGGGCCGACCAGCGCGTCCGAAGGAGTGCGCACGCCGCCGGTGAGCACCACGGTCCGGTCGGCCCTGCCGCGCTGCTGGAGCACGTCGGCGACCCGCACCGAGTTCGTCACCACGGTCAGGTCCGGGATGTCGTCCAGGTGCCTGGCCAGCGTCCAGGTGGTGGTGCCCGCGGACAGCCCGATCGCGGTGCCGGGCCGGACCATGCCTGCCGCGACGGCCGCGATGGCTTCCTTCTCGGCGAGCTGGCGCACCGATTTGGCTTCGAAGCCGGGTTCGTCGGTGCTGCGCCCCAGCGTGGAGGTAGCGCCGCCGTAGACCTTCTCCACCAGGCCCTGCCTGGCCAGCGCGTCCAGGTCCCGCCGGATGGTCATGTCCGACACGCCGAGCCGCAGCACGAGTTCGCTGACCTGCACGGCGCCGGTGCGGCGCACTTCGTCGAGGATCACTTCCTGGCGTTGCCGCGCGAGCACTCCACCCGTCCCATCCGGCCCGGCAGGAACCGGGCGCTGTGTCCTGAGCAGTGAGCTTGAGTCCATCAAGTCAACACGAAACAACACTACCCGCAACTACCCGAACGAAAAATCCGGGTGTTCGGCCGAACTGATCACCAACCGTGTTCGGTGCTGTTGGATTATCGGCCGAACCGGGCAACCGCTCGGTCAGCCGAGCCCACCGGGCAACATCATCCGCAGCAGCGCGCCGCCTTCCGGCGCGGGCCCGGCCCACACGCTGCCGCCGTGCCGCTCGGCGACCTGCTTGACGATCGAGAGCCCGAGCCCGGAACCGGGCAGCGTGCGCGCGTGCGACGAGCGGTAGAACCGCTCGAAGACGTGCGGCCGGTCGCCCTCGGCGATGCCCGGCCCGCTGTCGGCGACCTCCAGCGCCGCAGAGCCCTGCTCGTCCGGATGCAGCTCGACCCGCACCCGTCCGCCGTCCTGGCTCCACTTCGCGGCGTTGTCCAGCAAGTTCAGCACCGCGCGTTCCAGGGCGGTGGCATCGCCCGGCAAGGTCCACGGCTGCAGCCGCACGTCGAACTCCACCGAGCCCGCGCGCCGCCGCGCCCGGCTCAGCGCCCGTTCCACCACGTCGACCAGCTCGACCGGCTCGTGCACCGCCTGCGGAGCGTCCTCCCGCGCCAGCTCCACCAGGTCGCCGACCAGCGCGGACAGCTCGGTGATCTGGCCGCGCACGTCGGCGAACATCTCCTCGCGGTCCTCCTCGGACAACGTTGGCGCGCCCGGCTGGGCGGCGGCCATGAGCAGTTCGAGGTTGGTGCGCAGCGAGGTCAGCGGGGTGCGCAGCTCGTGCCCGGCGTCGGCGACGAGCCTGCGCTGGCGCTCCTGCGATTCGGCGAGGGCGCCGAGCATCCCGTTGAACGAAATGGTCAGCCGGGCCAGCTCGTCGTCCCCGGACACCGGGATCGGCCGCAGGTCACCGGTCAGCGCCACCCGCTCGGTGGCCGCGGTGAGCCGCTGCACCGGCCGCAGCCCGGCGCTGGCCACCGCCGTTCCCGCCGCGGCGGCGAGCAGGATGCCCGCACCGCTGATCACCACCAGCACCAGGCTCAGCTGCGCCAGCGTCGCCTTCGTCGAAACCAGCGACTGCGACATCACCAGCGCGCCGTTGTCCGCGGGCACCGCCACGACGCGGCTGTTGCTGCCCTCGTCGGTGCGGACCGAGCGGGGCAGCTTGTCCTGCGCGACGGCCAGCTCCAGCACGCCGGTCGGCGGGCGTTTGCCCGGCGCGATGTCCGAGCCGTTCGGCGCGAGCAGGCTGATCTGCAGGTTCGCCGCGGAGTAGAACGCCAGCGGCACGCTCTGCATCCCGGGGGCGCTGATCAGCGGCCCGGCAGCGGCTTCCGCGGCACGGCGGGTCAGGTTGTCGTCGAGCTGCTCGTACAGGCTGTCCCGCACCGTGTAGAAGGCGCCGAGCGACACCAGCGCGACCGCTCCGGCCACGCACAGCGCGGCGAGCAGCGTGACCCGGTTGCGCAGCGAAACGCCTTGCAGCGAGCCACCTTTGGGCTGGGCGTCGCCCTCCTCGGGCGCTGGTTCGGGCGCGGTCACGGCGGGGTCTCGCGCAGCACGTAACCGACGCCCCGCACGGTGTGGATCAAGCGGGGTTCACCTTCGGCTTCGGTCTTGCGGCGCAAGTATCCGACGTAGACCTCCAACGCGTTGCCGGAGGTCGGGAAGTCGTAGCCCCACACGTCCTCCAGCAGCCGACTGCGGGTGAGCACCTGCTTGGGGTGCGCCATGAGCAGTTCCAGCAGCGCGAACTCGGTGCGGGTGAGGCTGATCGGCCGGTCGCCGCGGCGCACTTCGCGGGTGCCGGGATCGAGGTCCAGGTCGGCGAAGTGCAGCGCGGCGGGTCCTTCGCCGCCGTCGGCCTCCGGCGGAGATGCGCGCCGCAGCAGCGCGCGCACCCGCGCCAGCAGTTCCTCCAGCGCGAAGGGCTTGGGCAGGTAGTCGTCGGCGCCCGCGTCCAGCCCGGCGACCCGATCGGAGACCGCGTCGCGCGCGGTGAGCACCAGGATCGGCAGGTCGTCGCCGGTGCTGCGCAGCCTGCGGGCGACCTCCAGGCCGTCCAGCCGCGGCATCATCACGTCCAGCACCATCGCGTCAGGTCGCTGGTCGGCCAACCAGTCGAGTGCCTGCTGACCATCCGCGGCGAGTTCCACCTGGTACCCGTTGAACTGCAACGAGCGGCGCAAGGACTCGCGCACGGCACGGTCGTCGTCGACGACGAGGATGCGCATACCGACAGTGTTCCTCGGAGCCCTGAGAGGGAGCTGAGAAGCACGCCGCGACCGCGGACCCGATGTGATCGATCCCGCGCTGGACCTGCCGGACGCGGCCCCGCTCGCCCGGAAAGCCGTAACGAGCGGGGCCGCAGGCGGGTTCAGCGCTGCTGGAAATAGCGCACCAGGCGCCGCGGCACGAGCTTGCGCTCGCCGTCCACGACGACCGGCACCAGCTCGGGCGCGCTCGCCTTCCACTGCGAACGCCGCTGCCGGGTCTTGCTGCGGGGCTTCTTCTGCTTGGGGACCGCCATCGCTTCCTCCTCAGCGGGTTCGGCCGCCGTAGCGGCGGCGGAACTTCTCCACACGTCCCTCGGTGTCCAGAACCTGCTGGGTGCCGGTCCAGAACGGGTGCGAGTCCGCGGAGACGTCCACGACGACCAGCGGGTAGGTGCCGCCGTCCTCCCAGGTGGTGGTGTGCTCCGAGGTGGCGGTGGACTGCATCAGGAACTGCTTGCCGGTGTTGCGGTCCTGGTAGACCACCGGGCCGTAGTCGGGGTGGATGTTCGGTTTCACGCTTGCCTCCTCACTTCGGTTCCGCGTTCGCGGGTCATTGGTTGCGGCGCTCCTGCGAGGCCGGTTCTTGCTCGCCCTCGGCGGGGTCCTCGCACGGGTCCTCGTGCCATTCGCCGAACGGGTCCGGGTAGTGGCGCCACGCCGGTTGCCCCTCGGCGATCTCGTCGTCGGTGAGCACCGCGCCGAGCAGCGCCTGCCGGATCTCGCCGGGATCGGCCTCGTGCGCGATCACGACGAGTTCCTGCATCCGGTCGCCGTAGTCTTCGTCCCAGTTCAGCGAGGCTTTGAGCTGCTGCTCGGAGTCCAGCTCGGACCACTGCGGGCCAGCTTGCGAGGCCAGCCACGGCCCCGCGTGGCCCACCCGCATGCCGCCACCGGCGGATTCCAGCCACAGCGCGATGTCCGGCTGGCTCGCCACCCACGCGCGGCCGCGGGTGCGCACGACGCCTTGCAGCAGCACGTCCAGCGCCTGGTGCAGCCGCTCCGGGTGGAACGGGCGGCGTTCCTCGAACAGCAGCAGCGACACGCCCGCGTCGGTC
>NZ_JAFRFW010000513.1:0-1581 GCF_017434145.1 Saccharopolyspora sp.
CGCCGCCGGACAAGCCGCGCACAACCCCGACTGGGTCGGTTCCACCCAGATCTTCACCCACCTCGCCGACGAACCCACACCGATCAACATCCGGCCCGTCTTCCTCGCCGGACACCTCGTCGGCACCCTCGTCGAACTCGGGGTGTCCGACGCCGAACAGCTCCCGCGCGCGGAAGGCGGCGGCAACCAGGGATCACCACCCCGGATCGTGGCGATGCGGGACAGCCGCTTGGTGCTGCTGCGCCACCCGGAGATCTCCTTCGCCGAATCCGAGGGCAACGACGTGTGGCTGACCACCGACCAAGGCCGACTGCGAGCAGCCTCGGGCAGCTTGGACAAGCTCGAGAGCGAACAGGGCGGAGCCGGGTTCCTGCGCGTGCACCGCCGCTACGTGGTCAACATCGGCCGCGTCCGCGAGGTCGAACGCCGCTTCAAGGGCGAGATGCTGCTGGTGATGGACGACGAGCAGAGCACGATGGTGCCGGTATCCCGGCGGAACGCCCCAGCGGTGCGCCGGGAACTGGACCTCTGATCGCAAGCATGAGCTCGCCGACGGGCTAGCCGCCGGGATCAGCGCGGCGCTCGACCGGGCGCAGCGCAGCGGAAGACGCGCTTCCTGCGCGCCCGTCCGGCAGCGATCGGGGCTCAGCGCCGGTGGCGCAGCTTCGCCAGGTCGATCCACACCACCGCGAGGATCGGTACCAGCACCGCCGCGAGCCATTGACCGGCGGTCAACGCGGTCAGGTTCAGCGCATCGCGCACCGCGGGCACGACCATGATCAACGCCAGCCACGCGGCGGTGCCCAGCGTCCAGAGCGGCAGGAAGCCGTTGGAGCGCAGCCCCGAGCGCACCAGCGGGGTCCGCTCCGAGCGCATCACCCAGGCCAGTGCCAGGTAACCGACCATCCAGCCGGTGAACGCGAGCGTCTGCGCGGTGGCGATCGGCGCGCCGCTCCAGACCGCCCCGAGGTAGATCGAGATGACGGCGAGGAACAACGTGGCACCGCAGGTGAAGATCGCGGTGATCAGCGGCCGGTCCAGGAACGGGCGCCGGGGGTCGCGCGGCGCCCGTCGCATGGTGTCGTTCTCGGCGGGTTCGGCGGCGAAGGTGGCGCTGCCCGCGATGTCCATGAACATCTCCAGCACCACGATCTGGATCGGGGTGAACGGCACCGGCAGCCCCAGCGCGACGCCGCCGGCCGCGGTGGCGATGAGCCCGACCTTGCAGGCCAGGTAGTAGCGCACGCCCTTGCGCAGGTTGTCGAACAGCTGCCTGCCCTCGCGCACCGCGCGGGTGGTGGTGGCGAAGTCGTCGTCGGCCAGCACCAGGTCGGCCACCTCGCGGGCGACGTCCGTGCCGCCAGCGCCCATCGCGATGCCCACGTCGGCCTGGGCCAGGGCCGGTGTGTCGTTGACGCCGTCACCGGTGACCGCGACGATCTCCCGGCGCGCCTGCAGCGTGCGCACCAGCCGCAGCTTGTGCTCCGGGATGGTGCGCGCGAACAGCGAGGTCGCCGAGGTCGCCGCGGCGAGCTCGTCGTCATCGAGCTGGTCGATTCGCGGTCCGGTGAGCAGCGATCC
>NZ_JAFRFW010000514.1:0-5689 GCF_017434145.1 Saccharopolyspora sp.
CGCCGGGCTGGTGCGCCGCCGGGGTCTGCCGGTGCACGACATCGGCCCGGTGCGCTGCGCCCGGCGGCAGGAGCTGCTGGACCTGGGCGTGCAGGACCGTGCGTTCGGCTATCCGCTGGAGCTGCTGCTCCGCGCGCAGCAGGCGGGCTGGCGGGTCGCCGAGCTGCCGATCGACTACCGCCCCCGCACCGCCGGAACCCGGTCCAAGGTGACCGGCTCGGTGAAGGGCACCACCCGGGCCGTGCGGGACATGGCGCGCGTCATGCGGTGATCGGCGTCCCGAGCGCGCCGTCCGTCCGATGTGGACACCAGCGGCGAACGCGCCGTTCTGTCGCAATCGCCATCCGCGAGGTCTCCGAACAACCAGGAGAGCCCGAAACTGCCGGGCCGATATCGCGGAAGGTGCCATGACGAGAGCGGGACGGGAACCGGTCACCGCGGGCCACCTGGGGATGTGGCTGGCGGTGACCTTCGGCCTGTGCATGATCACCGGCCTGATCAGCCACGGAATCCAGCACCCGCCGGGCTGGTTCCACTGGCCGTCGCGGCCGGTCAACCTATACCGCGTCACCCAGGGCGTGCACGTGATCAGCGGAATCGCGGCGATCCCGCTGCTGGCCGCGAAGCTGTGGAGCGTGGCGCCGAAGTTGTTCGAGCGCCCGGTGGTGCGTTCGCTGCCGCACCTGCTGGAGCGGCTGTCGCTGCTGGTGCTGGTGACTTCGGCTTCGTTCGAGCTGCTGACCGGCCTGTTCAACATCGCGCAGAACTACCCGTGGAACTTCTACTTCCCGCAGGTGCACTTCGCCGTGGGCTGGATCGCCGTGGGATCGCTGCTGCTGCACGCGGCGGTGAAGATCCCGGTGTTCCGGCGGGCGCTGGGCGAGCCGCGCGAGCCCGCCGCGCAACGCGGCCCGGGCCGGCTCGTGAGCCGGAGGGGCTTTCTGGGGGTGACAGCGCTGTCGGTCGGCACCGCGGTCACGGTCACCGCGGGGATGACGGTGCCCTGGTTGCGCGAGGTGGCGGTGCTGGGCACTCGCTCCCGGCTCGGAGCGCAGGGCCTGCCGGTGAACCGGACCGCCGCCGCGGCCGGCGTGCTCGACTCCGCGCAGGACACCGGCTGGCGGCTGGAGGTCCGCGGTCCGCGCGGGGTTCGCACCTTCAGCCTCCCCGACCTGGAGTCATTTCCGCAGGTCACGGCAGAGCTGCCGATCGCCTGAGTGGAGGGCTGGAGCCAGCAGGCGGTCTGGAGCGGAGTGCGGCTGGCCGACGTGCTGCGCGCGGTCGGCGCCCCCGCGGACGCGCAGGTGCGCGTGTCGTCGCTGGAAGCCGCCGGGCCGTACTCGTCGAGCGTGGTCGCGCCCACGCACGCCGCCGACCCGCTGACATTGCTGGCGCTGCGGCTCGGCGGCGAACCGCTGCACCCCGATCACGGTTTCCCGTGCCGCTTGATCGCTCCCAACCGGCCGGGCGTGATGCAGACGAAGTGGCTGCGGCGAGTGGAGGTCCTGTGATCGTCGTGTTGCGCCTGATCCTCGCCCTCGGCGGGCTGACGATGATCGGCTTGGGCGGGTGGTTCCTGTACGACCAGTTGCTCGCCGAGCCGTCGATCACGACCGCTACGGCCGGATGGCTGCTAGCGGGTCCGGTGCTCACCGACCTGTTGCTGATGCCGGTGGCAGCGGCGGCCGGGTGGGCGCTGTCCAGGCTGCTGCCGAGCTCGCTGCGGGCTCCGGTCGCGGCCGGGCTGGTCGTGAGCACCGTGCTGGTGGCGATCGCCGTGCCGTTCCTGTGGCGCGCGTACGCCTCGAACCACAACCCCGGCCTGGTCGACGGCGACTACCTCGCCGGACTGGGCACGGCGCTGATCGTCACATGGGTAGCAGTGCTGCTGGCCGCATTGCTCAATGCGGTGGGAAAGCGGTGGCAAAGCCAGTAGCATCACAGGTATGAAGATGAGTGTGAGCTTGCCGGAGGACGATGTCGCGTTCATCGACTCCTACGCCGAACAGGCCGGCGTCAGCTCGCGATCCGCGGTGCTCCACCAGGCCGTCGAACTACTGCGCAGCGCCGATCTGGAAGACGCTTACGCAGCGGCATGGCAGGAGTGGGACGAGTCCGGCGATTCCGAGCTCTGGGACTCCACGACCGCCGACGGAATCGGCGATGCGGCGCGGTGAGATCTTCTGGGTCGAGCTGGAGCCGGTCCGAGCCTCGGAAGCGAACAAGACCCGTCCAGCTGTCGTCGTGAGCAACGACGCCGCGAACCGCAGCATCCAGCGGCTCGGCCGCGGGGTCGTCACCGTGGTTCCAGTGACCTCGAACATCTCCCGCGTGCTGCCGTTCCAAGTGCTGCTCAGGGCGACCGAGTGCGGTCTGGACAACGACTCCAAAGCCCAGGCCGAACAACTGCGCGCGGTCTCCTACACGCGGATCCGGAGCCGGATCGGCGCGCTGCCCCGCAAATCGCTCGAAGCACTCGACGCCGCGCTGCGACGCCATCTCAACCTGTGATCGGGACGCCTCAGCCCAAGCTGGGCAGGCCGACCGCCGCGTCCACGGCGATGGCCACCGAGAGCACCGTCAGGTACGAGTTCGACAGGTGGAACAGCACCATCGGATTGGCGACCCCGTTGCGCCGCACCGCGCCGTGCAGCCGCTGCGCCACGACCAGGAACGCCGTACCCGCCAGCACCGCGAAAGCGACGTAGATCCAGCTCGTCGCGGGCACCAGCAGCAGCGTGCAGGCCACCGTGGCGTAGCTGTAGACCAAGATCCGCGCCGAGACCTGCCGCGGGGTGGCCACCACCGGCAGCATCGGCACCCCGGCGCTGGCGTAGTCGTCGCGGTACTTCATCGCCAGCGACCAGAAGTGCGGCGGCGTCCACAGGAACACCACCCCGAACATCACCAGCGCGGGCCACTCGACCTTGCCCGCCACCGCGGCCCAGCCGATCACCACGGGCATGCAGCCCGCTGCCCCGCCCCACACGATGTTCTGCGAGGTGCGGCGCTTGAGCACCAGCGTGTAGACGAAGACGTAGAACAGGATCGCCGCCAGCGACAGCACCGCGGCCAGCAGGTTCGCGCCCAGCGCGAGGATGCCGAACGACGCCGCGCCCAGCACGATCCCGAAGATCAGCGCGTGCTTGCGCGGCACCTCGTAGCTGACCAGCGGGCGGCTCCGGGTGCGGTGCATGACCGCGTCGATGTCCGAGTCGGCCACGCAGTTCAGCGCGTTCGCGCTGCCCGCGGACATGGCACCGCCCGCCAGCGTGACCAGCACCAGCCACGGCGAGGGAATGCCGCGCTCGGCCAGGAACATCGCCGGGATGGTGGTCACCAGCAGCAGTTCGATGACCCGCGGCTTGGTCAGCGCGAGGTACGCCGCCAGCACGCCGCGCCGCTTCGGCTCCGCGGAGGTGGTGGGTTCGTCGGTGACTCGTTCGGGAACTGAGGTCATGAGTTCGTCGACCCCGATGCAGCCGCCGCGCTGCTCGATCGCTCGAACGGAAGCGGCTCACCGCTGGTGCGCAACCGGTGCCACAGCACCACTTTGCGCTCGGCGAAGAACGCGCCGAACGGGATGGTGCCGGCCAGCAGCACCAGCAGCATCCGCCCGTAGGGAATCCGCAGCTGCACCGTGGTCACCAGCGCGACGAACAGGTAGATGATGTAGAGGTAGCCGTGGCCGATACCGATGGTCGTGGTCCAGGTGTCACCGAAGAGCTGGGTCGCCGACCCCTCCGGCCACAGGTACTTCAGCACCATCGTCGCGCACAGCAAGATCAGCAGCACCGCGGTCACGTACGCCATGACCCGGTACGCGACCAGCACGCCAGGCTTCACCACAGACCCCTCAATCCCGCCGCCGGCTCGCCAGCTTCGTTTCGAGCAGTCCGACCGTACGCCACAGCTTTCCCACGCCTGCGCGTGACCTGGTGGGATAGTGGCGCCGACCACGCTGCGCAGCTCGAGGCGCTGTTCAGGCCACGCCGGGCAGCCCGTATTCGCGGGCGATCAACTCGTAGGAGTGCAGCTTGGACTCCCGGTCGTACATGTTCGCGGTGAGCATGAGCTCGTTCGCCCCGGTGCGTTCGCGCAGCTCCTCCAGTTCGGTGCGCACGCGCTGCGGCGAGCCGTAGACGGCGTCGGCCAGCCAGCTGTCCACGAAGCTTTGCTCCACCTCGGAGTACGGGTATTCGCGCGCTTCCTCGGGACTCGGGATCGGGCCGGGGCTGCCGCGGCGCAGCCGGAGCATGTTCAGCGCGATCGGCCGGGTCAGGTCCAGCGCTTCCTCGTCGGTGTCCGCGGCGATGGTCTGCACGCCGATCAGCGCGTACGGCTCGTCCAGCACCGCCGAGGGCTGGAAGGACTCGCGGTAGAGCTCCATCGCCGGGATCGTGTTGCGGGCGCTGAAGTGGTGCGCGAACGCGAACGGCAAGCCGAGCGCTCCGGCGACCTGCGCGCTGAACCCGCTGGAACCCAGCAGCCACACCGGCGGCGCCTGGCCGTGCGGCACCGACTGCACCTCCACGTAGGGGTGATCGGCGGGGAAACCGTCGCCCATGAACGCCATCAGCTCCCCGAGCTGCTGCGGGAAGTCGTCCGCCGACAGCGGCCCGCTGGTGCGGCGCAGTGCGCGGGCGGTGCCCTGGTCGGTGCCGGGTGCGCGCCCGATGCCCAGGTCGATGCGGCCAGGGTGGAGCGCTTGGAGGGTGCCGAACTGCTCGGCGACGACCAGCGGCGCGTGGTTGGGCAGCATCACGCCGCCGGAACCGAGCCGCAGCGTGCTGGTCGCCGAAGCCAAGTGCGCGATCACGACCGACGGGGAGGAGCTGGCGATGCCGGGCATCCCGTGGTGCTCGGCCACCCACAGCCGGTGGAATCCCCAGCTCTCGGCGGACTTGGCGAGTTCGGTCGTGGTCGCCAGCGCATCGCCCGGCGTGGTCGCCGCGCCGACCGGCGCGAGGTCGAGGATCGAAAGCGGAACGGCCGAACGTCCGTGCGCGCGCCCGCGGATCGGGTCCGGCTCGTCGGGTGCGCCGGAGCCGTTGGCCGGTGCGCGGTCGGAGTTCGCCGAGGTGCTCATCGCCGGTTCCAACCGCTCCTTTTCCCGGATTTGTTCCCGGCACCGGACTGTGCCAGTGATCACACAGGGCTTGTCGGAGATCAGCGCTCCCCTGACTTCAAGGGGTCGTTTCAGTGTGATTTTTGGTCATTGTCTTGTCAGCGGCGGAGCCGCTGAGCGGCCGACCATGCGAGCAACCGGCACCGCCGCGGGTTCGCAGCGGCTTCCTCGCGAGGACAGCGATTTCGCCGCGTAGGGTGCTACGTCAGAAATCGCGGTCACACCGGCAAGGGGCGGCGAGGAAGTCGCTGAGGTTCCGCTACCGGCACCGCTGCGCAAATCATCCCGAAAGTGCCCCTAAGTCCCGGCCTCGAACGGAGCACGGCATGTCCTCGAAGCTGAGACCGGGCGATCGCGGCGGCAGGCTGCGCGGCGCGTTCGGCGCACTCGGTGTCGCCGCCTCGATCGTCGTCGCGGTGCTCGTGCTCGGCGCCCTCATCCCGGCGCTACCGGTGGTCGGCTCGTTCGGGTCGGTCGTCGGGCGGCGGCCGTTCGAGTTCGCGCTGACCGGCCTGCTGGTCGTGCTGCTGAGCTGGATGGCGTGGCGGTCGCAGGCCCGCC
>NZ_JAFRFW010000048.1:0-5138 GCF_017434145.1 Saccharopolyspora sp.
GGCGAACGGCACCAGCGCGTCGATCATCGTCTTGTCGCCGAGCCGAGCCTGCCCGAGGCGGATCACCGCGTCCTTGGCGGCTCGTACACCTGCTGCGATGCTGTGCGCGGAGGGTGCGGACTCGTCGCCGAACTCGGCTCCCAGCGCGCGCAGCGCCACGCCCCACAGCGCTCCTGAAGTCCCGCCGGCCTGATCGGCCCACTCGTCGGCGGCCCGGCCGAGCAGGGTGCCCGCGCCCGCTCCGCCCGCGGCGGCTTCCCGCGCGGCCAGCACCGCGGCTTCCGCGCCGCGCTGCATCCCGATGCCGTGGTCGCCGTCGCCCGCGACCGCGTCGATCCGGCCCAGCTCCGCCGCATTGTCATCCACAGTGGACTTGACGGTCTCCAGCGCGGCCAGCACCCGCACCGCCGCGGCGCGGGATTCCGCCGAAGCGCGCGGAATCTCTTCGAGCTCCAGCACGGCCTGCGCGGACTCCGGACCGTCCTCGGCAGCCGGCAGCTTGCGGTAGGCGGGGGAGTCGGCGGGCGCGCGCCAGAACCGCTCCAGCTCGTCGTCCAGCCAGCACAGCGTGAGCGAGGCCCCAGCCATGTCGAAGCTGGTCACCAGCTCGCCGACCTCCGGTTCGACGACCACCAGCCCGGCTTCGGCCAGCAGTTCGGCCACCCGCCGGTAGACCACGAACAGCTCTTCGTACTTCACCGACCCGAGTCCGTTGAGCAGCACCGCGACCCGGCTGCCCGCGACCTGCCCGACATCCTTGGGCACTTCCGCGAGCACCTTCTGCACGAACAGCTCGGCCAGCCCGTCGGCGGTGGGGACCTCCTGCTCGTCGATGCCGGGCTCACCGTGGATTCCCATGCCCACGGCCATTTTCCCGTCGGCGACGGTGAACAGCGGCTGGTCCGCGCCGGGCATCGTGCACCCGCCGAAGGCCACGCCGAACGAGCGGGTGCGGGCGTTGGCGTGCGCGGCGACCCGGGCGACCTCGTCGAGGTCGAAGCCTTCCTCGGCGGCAGCGGCGGCGGCCTTGAACACCACGAGGTCCCCGGCCACGCCGCGACGCCGGTCCACATCGGACGGTTCCGCGCTGGAGACGTCGTCGGTGACCACGACCGTGCGGCAGCCGATTCCGTCGCCGATCAGCCGCTGCTCGGCGAGCCCGAAGTGCAGCACGTCGCCCGCGTAATTGCCGTAGCACAGCAGCACTCCGCCGCCGTTGTCCGCCGAGGCGGCCACCGAGTGGACCTGCCTGGCCGACGGCGAGGCGAACAGGTTGCCCATCGCCGCCCCGTGCGCCAGCCCGGGCCCGACCAGGCCGCCGAACGCGGGGTAGTGCCCGGAACCGCCGCCGATCACCACGGCGACCCGGCCCGGCGGGGTCTGCCCGCGCCGGATCACTCCGCCGGAGACCTGGCGGAGCCGGTGCTGCTGGGCGGTCGCGAAGCCGTTCAGCATTTCCGCGGCGAACGCGCCCGGATCGTTGAACAGTCGTGTCATGGGTTCTCCTGCCGGTGTGACGATCGGTCGGCGGCCGTGCGGGTCTGCTCACCCGTCCGGTCTCCGCGGCCCAGCAATACCATCAGCACTGCCGACAGCAGCAAGAATCCGCCCACGACGAACATCGGCAGCACGTAGGAGCCGGTCCAGTCGAACAGCGCGCCGGTGACGTAAGGCGCGACGAACCCGGCGAAGTTGCCGACGGTGTTGATCAGCGCGACGCCCGCGGCGGCGGCCATTCCGCCGAGGAACCGGGTCGGCAGCGTCCAGAAGTTCGGCAGCGCGGCGAAGATCGAGCACGCGGTGACCGTGATGACCGCGATGGTCAGCTCCGGCGAGCCCGCGAACAGCGCCAGCGGCACGCTGACCGCGCCGAGCAGCGCCGGTCCCCAGATGTGCCAGGGACGCAGACCGCGCCGGGTCACGTCCCGCGACCACAGGTAGAGCACCACGGCGGCGGGCAGGTAGGGCACCGCGGTGATCAAGCCTTCCTCGAACACGCCGAAGCTGGTGGAGAACCGCTGCTCGAACCGGCCGATGATCGCGGGCAGGAAGAACGCCAGCGTGTAGAGCCCGTAGATGAACCCGAAGTAGAGCATCGACAGCGCCCACACCCGGCCGTTGCGGAACACCGCGCGCACTCCGCCGCGGCCCGCGGGTTTCTCCTGCTGCTCGGCCGAAAGTTCCGAAGTCAGCCAGTCCTTCTCCGCGGCGGTGAGCCATTTCGCCTGCGCGGGGCTGTCGGCCAGGTAGAACCACGCCACCACGCCCAGCACGATCGCCGGGATCGCGACGCCGAAGAACATGAACCGCCAGCCCTGCAGGCCGAACACACCCTGCTGCTGCATCAGGTAACCCGCCAGCGGCGCACCGAGCACCGTGGTCAGCGGCTGCGCCAGGTAGAACAGCGCCAGGATCCGGCTGCGGTAGCGGGCGGGCACCCACAGGCTCAGAAACAGCACCGCGCCCGGGAAGAACCCGGCCTCGGCCACACCGAGCAGAAAACGCAGCACCGCGAGCTGGGTGAAGTCCTGCACCCACGTGAACAGCAGCGCCACCGCGCCCCACGACACCATGATCCGGGCGAGCCAGCGGCGCGCCCCGACCTTCTGCAGGGCGATGTTGCTGGGCACTTCCAGCAGCAGGTAGCCGATGAAGAACACGCCGGAGGCGAAGCCGAACTGGGCCGCGGTCAGGCCGAGGTCGCTGCGCATCCCGTTCGACGCGGCGAAGCTGATCGCCGTGCGGTCCAGGTAGTTGACGAAGAACATCAGCGCCACGAACGGCACCAGGCGGACCGCGACTTTGCGGATGGCCGCCTTTTCCACGCCCGGGCGGCGTTCCCGCGAGGTGGTCGAGGTGTCCACATTGACTCCTTGCTGCGCTGCGGGAGCGTCCGGTGCTCGGCGGAGTGGTCGGAGCGGTCCGGGCGGCCGTGGTCTGGCGGCCGAAGTGGTCTGGGCGGCCGGAGTGGTCTGGGCGGCCGGAGTGCGGGGCCGGGAATGCGGGATCCGGCGAGCCGCCCTCGCCGTGCGGCCAAGTATTGAAATCCAGCGACCAACCTGTCAACCGGTTGACCAATTTTGCCGCGACGGATCTTGCTAGGCTCGGTCCCATGTCCACTCCGAACGGGTCCGAGGCCGCGGGCATCGGCGAAGCGCTGGGCAGCGTGCCCGCGGGTACCGCGGTCGGCGAGGTCGCCAAGCGGCTGCTCGACCTGTTCACCGCCGGGGACCTGCAACCCGGCACCCGGCTGCCGCCCGAGCGCAGCCTCGCCACCTCGCTCGGCGTGGGGCGCTCGGCGATCCGCGAAGCGTTGGCGGCGCTGGAGATCCTCGGCATCGTGGTGGTGCGCCCCGGCTCCGGGACGTACCTGCGCGGCAGCGCTTCGGAATTGCTGCCGCAGACGTTGAGCTGGGGATTGATGCTCGGGGAGCCGCGCACCCGCGAGCTCGTCGAGGTGCGCAACGGGCTGGAGGTGCTGGCCGTGCGCAGCGCGGCCGAGCGGTGCACCGCAGAGGACCTGGCCGACCTCGCCGCGCAGCTGGACGGGATGCGGCAGAACCTCACCGACTTGGCGAAGTTCGTCGAGGCCGACCGGCTGTTCCACCTGCGCATCGCGGTGGCTTCCGGCAACGTCGTGCTGCAGCAGCTGTTGCAGAACGTCCGCTCGCTGCTGCGGATCTGGGTCGAGCGCGCGCTGGCCGACCGGACGCACGCGGAACTCGCGCTGTCCGAACATCAGGGGATCTACGACGCACTGCGCGCAGGCGACGCCGATGCGGCCGCCGCCGCGATGAGCGCGCACATGGGCACCGCAGCCGGACGGCTGGCCGAGACCCTGGACCAGGACGGCTGAGCAGCGGCGCTGCTCGGTCACCGCTGAGCGGCTTCGCCGCTCAATGCCGGAAGTCAGCCGCGGTGTCCACTGGGGACGAAACGGCGTGCCGCCGGGAGCCTCGGTTCGAAGCTCCCGGCGGCACGGGTGAACTCACTGCTGCAGCAGATCTTCCAGCATGATGGGGATGTTGCGGACGCGGATGCCGGTGGCGTTGTACACGGCGTTGGCCACCGCCGCCGCCATGCCGACGATGCCGATCTCGCCGACCCCGCGCGCTCCCAGGCTGTTCTGC
The DNA here is from genome assembly GCF_017434145.1 of Saccharopolyspora sp. NCBI lineage: Bacteria > Bacillati > Actinomycetota > Actinomycetes > Pseudonocardiales > Pseudonocardiaceae > Saccharopolyspora > Saccharopolyspora sp. Next base: position 4,131 of record NZ_JAFRFW010000048.1, read on the forward strand.
AACGTGTCCGGGTATTGCACGAACTGCACGTCGACATCGGGGATGTCGGCGTTGACCGGCAGCAGGTAGCCGGCGAAGTCGCCGTTGGCGAACCGGCCGTCCGGCTCGATCTCCAGGCCCTCGTGCAGCGCCGCCGACACGCCCCAGATCATGCCGCCCGCGAGCTGGCTGCGCGCCGTCTGCTCGTTGATGATCCGGCCCGCGTCGAACACGCCGGTCATCCGCGAGACCCGCGCCTCCCGGGTCCACTTGTGCACCCGGACCTCGCAGAACTGCGCACCGAACGAGCTGAACGAGTGCTTGGTCAGCTCCTCGCCGGGCGTGGACGAGCCCGTCGCGGAGATCGAGGAGCGGCCGACCGCGCGCAACAGCTCGCCGAAGGTCATGCTGCGATCACCGGCGAGCAGCCTGCCCGCTTCGTAGACCACCTCCATGCCCTCGAAGGGCGAGCCCGGCGCCGCCGCCAGCTCGAGCAACGCGTCGGTCACCTCGGCGGCCGCGACCACGACGGCCGAACCGGCGCTGGCGGTCGCGGTCGAACCGCCGGACATGCCCCCGGGTGGCAGCGCCGAGTCGCCCAGCCGCGGCGTGATCAGCTCCTGCGGGATGTCCAGCGATTCGGCCCCCACCAGCGAAAGCACGGTCAGCAGGCCCGTTCCCGGGTCGGCTCCGCTGGTCGCGACTTCCGCCCGGTCGTCGGCGTGCAGCGTGATCCCGACCGTGGCGGGGAACCGGAGGGCCGGGAACATGGCGGTCGCCGTGCCCTGCCCGACGAGCCAGTCGCCATCGCTGCGTTCCCCCGGCGGGCGGTGCTGCCAGCCGAACCGCCGCGCACCGGTGCGGAAGCACTCGTCCAGGTGCTTGCTGGACCACTGCAGGTCTTTTCCGGGCGGTGCCGCCGAGTTGTTCCGCAGCCGCAGCTCGATCGGGTCCATGCGCAGCGCGACGGCCAGCTCGTCGAGCGCGCGTTCCAGCGCGAACGCGCCGGGGGCCGCGCCGGGGGCGCCC
>NZ_JAFRFW010000515.1:0-2694 GCF_017434145.1 Saccharopolyspora sp.
GCCGGCGCGGCCGCCGGGGCGGCCGGGCTCACCGGCCTCGGTTCGACCACCGCGGCCGCGCAGGCGACCCGGGGATCCGACGGCCAGACGGCGAACGGCCGCCTGTACGAGCTGCGCTCCGGCCGCCACAGCCTGGTGGTCGGCGGAGTCGCGGCCACCGTCCTGTCCTGGCGGGTCGACGGCACCGAGATGCTGCTGACGCACGCACCCGACGACATCGGCGAAGGCTGGCAGGGCAAGACGTTGCTGCCGTGGGCCAACCGGATCGACCAGGGCCGCTACACCTTCGGCGGCGAGGACTTGCAGGTTCCGATCAACGAGCCGGACCGCGAGTCGGCGCTGCACGGGCTGATGGGATTCACCGAGTGGACTCCGGTCGAGCACCACCGGGACCGCGTGGTGCTGGAGCACCTGCTGCACCCGCACTACGGCTACCCGTTCACGATCGCCTTCCGGATCGAATTCACCTTGCAGGGCAACGGTTTCCGCAGCACGTTGAGCGCGCGGAACGCGGGCCGCACGGACGCGCCGTTCGGCACCGCGAACCACACGTACCTGGCGGCCGGCGGCGAGCGGGTCGACGACGTGGTGTTCGAGCTGCCCGCGAACACCTACTACGTCACCAACGACCGGCTGATCCCCACCGGCAAAGCCGATGTGGCGGGCTCGGAGTACGACTACCGCACCGCCCGGCCGATCGGTGCGACCGAAATGGACACCGCTTTCACCGACCTGGACCGGGATTCCGACGGCACCGCGACCGTCCGATTCGGACGGCCCGACGGCAGCGCCGTGCAGTTGTGGGCCGACCGCACGCACGGGTACCTGCAGGTCTACACCGACGATTCGCCGGAGACGGACCGTCCCGCGCGAGCCGGCCTCACCGTCGAGCCGATGACTTGCGCGCCGAACGCTTTCGTCACTGGTGACGGAATGATCGTGCTGCGGCCCGGCCAGACCCACACCGGCAGCTGGGGCTACCGGCTGCTGGACTGATTCCGTTGCGCGGCAACGGGACTTTCCTATCCCGCCGTCGGTGCCGCGATCTAGAGTGTGCGGGTGGCTGACTACATCGAGATCCCTACCGAGGCGGGCACCTTCGACGCGCTCAGCGCCGGTGCCGAGGGCGACCGGCCGGTGCTGCTGCTGCACGGCTTCCCGGAAGCCGCGATCGAATGGCGCGAGCAGCTCAACGTGCTCGGCGGCGCGGGTTGTCACGCGGTGGCGCCGGACCAGCGCGGCTACTCCCCCGGTGTCCGCCCGCAGGAGGTCTTCGAGTACCGGCAGGAGGCGCTGGTCTCCGACGTGCTCGCGATCGCGGACCGGCTGGGCTGGCAGCGGTTCGACCTCGTCGGCCACGACTGGGGCGCGGCGATCGCCTGGGCGGTCGCGGCCGCGCACCCCGATCGGATCCGCACGCTCACCGCGGTTTCGGTGCCGCACCTGGACGCCTTCGGCCGCGCGCTGCGCGAAGACGAGGACCAGCAGCGGCGTTCGGAGTACATGCAGGTCTTCCGCCGGACGGGCTCGGACAAGCTGCTGCTGGAGGACGACGCGCGCAGGCTTCGGCGGCTCTACGAGCACAAGATCCCGGAAACGCACATCGAGGAATACGTGCAGCGGTTCTCCGAGCCGGGCGCGCTGGACGCCGCACTGAACTGGTACCGCGCCGCGAAGTTCGCCGACCCGATCGGCCAGGTCCGGGTGCCGACGCTGTACGTGTGGAGCACCGAGGACCCCGCGCTCGGCTCGACCGCCGCGCTGGCCTGCGGCGAGCACGTGACCGGACCGTACCGGTTCGAGATGTTCGAGGAGATCTCGCACTGGGTTCCGGAAGAGGCCGCCGAGGAGCTGACCCGCGTGCTGCTGGAGCACCTCATCGCGCACCAGGACGCTTGAGCGCCGATCGCGGTGCCCGGAACCGCCCGGGCACCGCGGCGCTCAGCCCTCGGCGGGGAAGCCCCCTGCGAGGAAGCCGACCGCGTCCACGCCGACCGAGTCGAACACCGGACCCTCGTGCCCACCCGGCACCACCGAGTAGACCGGCGTGTTCGGGTACAGCTGCGCCAGCTGGTCGGTGCCCTCCCGGAACACGTCGAACTCGCCGATCCAGATGCCGACCGGCACGTCACCGAGCTCGTCGACGCGGCGCAGCGGATCGGTCTCGATCCACTCCTGCTCGCTGGCGAACACGCCCTTCTCCTGCATGTGCTGCCAGGTCACCGGCAGCGCGGGGGCGATCGTGGCGACCGCGGCCAGCGGGCTTCCCGCCATGTTGCGTTCGGCCGCGTAGTTCAACGCGCCGAAACCACCGGTGGACACGCCCCCGCAGGCGAACGGCAGCCCGTCCTGACCGGCCAGCCCGCGCTCGCGCAGCCAGCCGGGAACTTCCTGCAGCAACATGCTCATCAGGTCGCCGTTGGCGGAGCCGTCGGTCCAGTAGGAGTTGAATCCGCCGTCCACGGCCACCAGCCCGAACGGCGGGATGTTGCCCGCGTCGAATTCGGGTTGCAGCGCGTCCAGCACGCCCCACGGGATCGGGCTCGGGTTCATCGCGTCGCGCCCGTGCAGGAACAGCGCCATCGGCAGGTTGGCGGTGTCCTGCAGGCCGTTCGGGTGCGCGATCATCAGCGAGGTGTCCGCGCCCCGGTGCTCGGAGTACACCGTCTCGACGTTGACCAGCGGCGGGCCGGA
>NZ_JAFRFW010000516.1:0-7858 GCF_017434145.1 Saccharopolyspora sp.
GACCCGGCGCCTACCGGCACCCGCGGCCCAGCCCGGCCCCGCACCGAGCACAACTAGATTCGGCGGCATGAGTTCCTGGCGGTCCACGACCTCGCACTGGGGTGCCTACCGCGCCCGCGTCGACCCGGACGGCGCGCTGGAGATCGGCCCGCACCCGGCCGATCCGGCCCCGTCCGAGCTGCTCGGCAACGTCGCGACCGCGGTGCACCACGCCACCAGGGTCGAGCGCCCGGCGATCCGGCGCGGTTGGCTCGAAGGCGGCGCCGATCCCTCGGATCGACGCGGTCGCGAGGAATTCGTCTCCGTGGACTGGGACACCGCGCTCGACCTCGTCGCGGGCGAGCTGCGCCGGATCCGCGAACGGCACGGCAACGAGGCGATCTACGGCGGCTCCTACGGCTGGTCGAGCGCCGGGCGCTTCCACCACGCGCAGTCCCAGCTGCACCGCTTCCTGAACACCATCGGCGGCTACACCGCGTCCCGGAACACCTACAGCTTCGGGACTTCATCGGTGCTGCTGCCGCACCTGGTCGGAGACGCGGGCACGTACCTGCACCGCGGCGAGAGCTGGCAGACCATCCGCGAGCACACCGACCTCGTCGTCGCATTCGGCGGTATGCCGCCGAAGAACGTGCAGATCAGCCCGGGCGGTGTCACCGAGCACAGCACGTCGCGGACGCTGGCCGATTGGGATTCCCGCGGCGTGCAGCTGGTGGTGGTCAGCCCGCTGCGCAGCGACCTGCCGGACTCGGCGCGGACCGAGTGGCTGCCGGTGCGCCCGGCCACCGACGTCGCGCTCATGCTCGGCATCGCGCACACGCTGCTCACCGAGGGGTTGCACGACGAGGAGTTCCTCGCCCGCTGCACGGTCGGCTTCGACCGGTTCGCCGACTACCTGCGCGGCGCGGACGGTCCGGAGCGGGACGCGGAGTGGGCCGCCGGGCTGTGCGACGTGCCCGCCGACGAGATTCGGGCGCTGGCCCGCCGGATGGCCGCAGGGCGCACCTTGGTGACGGTGAGCTGGTCGCTGCAGCGCATCGAGCACGGCGAACAGCCGCTGCACGCGGGCCTGGCGCTGGCGGCGATGCTCGGTGGAATCGGACTGCCGGGCGGCGGATTCGGCCACGGCTACGGCTCCAGCGGCGACGTCGGCGACCCCGGCCCGCTGCTGCCGCTGCCGACGTTGGCGCAGGGCACCAACCCGGTCGAGACGTTCATCCCGGTGGCGCGGATCGCCGACATGCTGCTGCACCCCGGCGAGACCTACGACTACGACGGGCAGCGGCTGACCTACCCGGACATCCGCGCGGTGTACTGGGCGGGCGGCAACCCGTTCCACCACCACCAGGACCTCAACCGGCTGCGGCGGGCGTTCCAGCGGCCGGACACGGTGATCGTGCACGAACCGCACTGGACGGCCACCGCGCGGCACGCCGATGTCGTGTTGCCGGTGACGAGCACGCTGGAACGCGCGGACATCGGCGCTGGCAGGCGGGACACCAGGCTGATCGCCATGCACCGGGTGCTGGATCCGGTCGGGCGGGCCCGCGACGACCACGACATCTTCGCCGCGCTGGCCGAGCGGCTCGGTACCGGTGCGGCGTTCACCGAAGGCCGCACGTCGCAGGAATGGCTCGAACACCTCTATTCGGACTGGCGGGACCGGATGCTGGAGCAGGGCCACGAGGCGCCGGCGTTCGCCGAGTTCTGGGCGGCGGGCGAACACGTGCTGCCGCAACGCGACCGGCCCACCCCGCTGGCCGAATTCCGCGCGGACCCGTCAGCGCATCCGCTGGCCACGCCCAGCGGCCGGATCGAACTGCGCTCCGCGACCATCGCCGGATTCGGCCTGCCGGACGTGCCCGGGCACCCGGTGTGGCGCGAACCGGCAGACGGTCTGCACGACGCGCGCCTGCCGCTGCGGCTGATCGCCCACCAGCCGCGTACCCGGCTGCACGGGCAAGGGGACGTCGGCGCGCTCAGCCGCTCGTCGAAGATCCGGGGCCGCGAGCCGCTGCGCCTGCACCCGGCCGACGCGCGCGGCCGCGGCATCGCCGACGGCGACGTGGTGCGCGTGTTCAACGACCGCGGCGCTTGTCTGGCCGGAGCACTGCTGACCGAGGACGTGCTGCCCGGCGTCGCGGTGCTGGCGACCGGGGCCTGGTACGACCCCGTGGACCACCCGGGGCAGCCCGGCGGCTCCTGGTGCGTGCACGGCAATCCGAACGTGCTCACCCCCGACCGGCCGACCTCGGCGCTGTCGCAGGGCTGCGCCGGGCAGCAGACCCGCGTGCAGGTGGAGCCGTTCGAGGAAGAACCACCGCCGCTGAACCACGACCGGCCACCCCGGATCGCCGCGGAAACGCCCGAGAGCGGCTGAACGAACGCCGCCCTGGCATTTCCCCGCGCCCGGTATCGCCGGTGTTGCCGCGAAACAGGACTTTCCCGCGGCAACGCCGACAAGCCGCGGCGAAGATATCGGTGCCGATCGCGCGCATCGGCATCACACCGGGTGATCATGGCTGGCCGCGGCGCGGGCGGAGCCCGGCGAAACCGGAAATCGAACTGCGATGCGACGTCATTCCGGTCACCGGTTGATCACAGGACACTGAGAAGAACCTGAGTTCGTTCGTCGATTCCGGCGGCCGCTTCGTCGAGCCGTGTGGCGCCTCCAACACGACGGCCAATGCTCCGCCGAGCCCGCAACGGCGGCGACTATTCTCCGGGCGTGCTCAATGCGGAGAAAGATGACACCGATCAGGCGACGGCGGATTCCGCGCCGCCCTCGGAGGCCGCCGCCGAGAGCCGCCCGCGCCGGCCGCTGCGGCGGCTGAAGCTGCTGGCGACGCTGTTCGGCCTGCTCGGCACCGTGCTGTCGCTGGCCGTGCCGTTCCTGCCGGTGACCCACGAGATCACCACGCTGCGCTGGCCCACCGCCAGCGGCACCACGCCGGTGTCGGCTCCGCTGGTCACGTTCTCCCCGGTCTGGCTGGACGCCCAGATCCCGTGCTCGAGCGCGCAGGACCTCGACGCGCGCACCAACGGTCCGGCGACGCTGCTGAGCACCAACCCGCCGGACTCCGACTACGGCAGGCTCACCGGGCTGACGCTGCAGGTCGACAACGGCCTGATCACGCTGCTGACCCAGGGCAAGCAGATCAACACGGTGCCGATCCCGGCGGGCGGGTGCGCGCTGGACCTGCATTCCGACGCCGTCGGGTTCAAAGCCCGCGTCGGGGACAACGTGCTCACCAACATCGCCGGTGATCACCGTCCACAGTTGACCGGGATCTACTCGGACCTCAACGCGCGCACCGACCAGGTCGACGGGCTCTCGTTCGAGGCCCAGGTGGACAACCGCTTCGAGAGCTCGCCGACCGCGCTGAAGCTCGCGGTGATCGCGCTGGCGCTGGTGGCCTTCGTCGCTTCGGTGGTGTGCCTGCGCAAGCTGGACACCCGCGCCGGGCGGCGACCACCGCGCTGGGTGCAGCCGGGATGGTGGAAACCGACGCTGCCGGACGTCGCGGTGATCGGCTCGCTGCTGATCTGGTGGCTGATCGGGGCGATGAGCTCCGACGACGGCTACACGATGGCGATCGCGCGAGCGCGTGAGAGCGCGGGCTACATCAGCAACTACTACCGCTGGTTCGCCAACCCGGAAGCGCCGTGGGGCTGGTTCTACGAGGTCTACGCGCTGTGGGTGAAGGTCTCCACGGCCATTCCGTGGATGCGGCTGCCCGCGCTGCTGATGGCGCTGGTGAGCTGGATGCTGATCAGCCGCGAAGTGCTGCCCCGGCTCGGCCAGCAGGTCCGCCGCAGCCAGGCCGCGGGTTGGGCCGCGGCCGCGGTGTTCCTCGCGTTCTGGCTGCCGTACAACAACGGCCTGCGCTCCGAGCCGGTCATCGTGGTGTTCTCGCTGGCCGCGCTCTGCGCGGTCGAACGCGCGGTGGCCACCAGCCGGTTGATGCCCGCCGCGCTCGGGCTGGTCGTGGCAGCGCTCGCGGTCGGTGCCGGGCCGCACGGGATCGTCGCCGTGCTGCCGTTCGTGGCCGCGCTGAAACCGCTGCTGAAGCTGCTGGGCAGGCGGGTGAAGGAGTTCGGCTGGCTACCGGTGCTGGCGCCGATCTCGGCGGCCGGGTTCGTGGTGCTGAACCTGCTGGTGTGGGACCAGACCTGGCAGACGATCTCCGAGGCGACCTCGCTGAAGATCGACCTCGGGCCGAGCGAGAAGTGGTACCAGGAGCTGAACCGCTACAACATGCTGTTCAGCCCGATCCCGGACGGTTCGCTGACCCGCCGGTTCCCGGTGCTGCTGGTGATCCTCTGCCTGGTGACCTGCGCGGTGGTGCTGCTGCGGCGCAACCGGATCCGCGGTGCCGCGCTCGGGCCGAGCCGCCGCCTGCTGGCGGTGGCGGGCATGTCGTTCGTGGCGCTGGCGATGACGCAGACCAAGCACACCCACCACTTCGGGATCTTCGCGGCCGTCGGTGGCGCGCTGGCCGCGCTGACCGCGTTGGCGACGAGCACCACCGTGTTGCGCTCGCGGCGCAACCGGGCGGCGTTCTTCTCCGGGCTCATGGTGATCTGCGCGTTCTCGGCCACCGGGCCGAACGCCTGGTGGTACGTGTCCGGGTGGGGAGTGCGCTGGTCCGAGGAAACGCCGAAGATCGGCGGTTACGAGGCCAGCACGCTGCTGCTTGCGGTGGCGCTGATCGCTGCGATCATCGCGTTCGTCGAGCACGTGCGGGCGGACAAGCGGCTCGCGCCGCCGGGCGGGGTGGAGCACCGCAGCCGCGCGCTGCGCCTGGGTACCGCGCCGTTGTCGCTGTTGTGCGCGTTGCTGATCCTCAGCGAGCTGGCCGCGTTCGGCGCGGCGGTCGAAAAGCGCGCCGGTGGCTACAGCCTCGGCGGGGACAACATCAACGCGATGACCGGCGGCAGCTGCGGGCTGTCCGACTACGTCTACGCGGAGACCAACCCGCAGGCCGGGATGCTCAAGGTCGCCGACAAGCAGCCGGCGAAGGCGGCTCCGGCGGTCGATCCGGACGTGCCGGTGCCGTCGAACCGGCTGGAGGGCGAGGAATCGCCCGAGGACTACCTGAACGCGAAGCTCACCGGCTTCAACCGCTCCGGCCTGCCGCCCGGCAACGGCACCACCACCGAAGAACCGGACTGGAAGCCGCCGTACCAGTTCGGCGGGGACAACGCTCCGGTGTGGGGCAGCTACACCCAGCGCGGCACCGGCGAACTGCGCACCCAGTGGTACGACGTGCCGCAGCGCGCGGCCAGCGGTGAAGTGCCGATCGTGCTGGCGATGGCCGGCATCGAGGGCGGGGCCAACTCGCTGGCGGTGGAGTTCGGCAAGGACAGCCCGGAGGGCTTCCAGATCACCGACCGTCGCTACCTGCTGCAGCCCGGCGGGCCGAACTGGCGGGACAAGCGGCTGGTCGTGGACGGCAAGGCCGAGGGCACCACGAAGATGCGCATCGTCGCCGTGGACCAGTCGGTGTCCCCGCGCGGCTGGCAGGCGGTCAGCGCACCCCGCGCGCCGCAGCTGACGAACATGACCGACGTGGTCGGCGACAGCCCGACGTTCGTGGACTGGTCGGCCGCGTTCGTGCACCCCTGCCTGCAACTGTCCGGTCTGAACAACGGCATCGCCGAGATGCCGCGGTTCCGCGTCGCGGGCGGTGCGGGCGTGCGCGCCATCGGCCAGGGCTGGTCGTCGCCGGACAAGGGCGGGCCGTTCGGCTGGATGAACGTCACCGCGAGCATGCGGGAGCTGCCGACGTACATGAAGGACGACCTCAACCGCGATTGGGGCACGCTGTACGCGGTCGACCCGTACGAACCGAGCGCACTGCCCGCGGAGGCGGCGATGCGCACGCACCAGGAAACCCATTGGGGCACCTGGACGCCCGGCCCGCTGCCGCGGACCGTCTCGCTGCCCGGCGACGTGCCCAGTTCCGACGACCGCAACGACATCCGGCCGCTGGACGCGGGCACCGGCAGCGACAACTAGCGCCGCGCGCGAGGGCGCGGACTGATCGCAGCTAGAGGACCGTTCGCCCATCCGCATTGGGCGAACGGTCCGTTCGTTCCACGGACGATCGCTCCCGGCGGATGACGCTCGCGCGCAGTCCGAGTGAACGGCCTGTTCGTCCAGTCTATTGGGACCAACAGTCCGTTCACTCCAGGGCTTCGGCCTAGCCGAGCAGGGCCGCGAGCTCCTCGCGGGTGCCGCGGAAGGCGTTCGCGTCCACCGGGGACTGCTCGGCCACGGTCGCGGAGCTGGTGAACTGCAGGACGGCCACACCCAGGCCGCCGTAGCCGCCCCACTGCGCGTCGTAGAAGTCGCGGTAGCGCTCGTAGATCTCGCTGGCGTAGCCGCCTTCGTTGCTCGCGTAGCGCGAGTACCACAGCGCGGGCAGCCCGGTCAGGTCCGGCGAGCCGATCTGCTCCCAGTACCAGCGCGGCAGGTACAGCAGCGGGGAGCGGTACCCGGCCGCCACCAGCCGCCCGATGATGTCGCGGGACAGGTCGGCCCCGCCTCCGCCGTCCTCCACGTCGAGGATCACCGGCACGTCGGCGGGCACGGTCGCGGTGATGTGCGCGGTCTGCGCCTCGGCGCTGGAATCGCCGCGCTGGTAGTGGTACGCGGCCACCAGCAGCCCGGCGGCGCGTCCTGCTTCGAGGTTGGCGCCGAACCGGGAGTCGACGAACGAGCTGCCCTCGGTGGCCTTGAAGAACGCGAAGTCGAACCCTTCCGCCCGGGTGCGGGCCAGGTCGAACGCGCCTTGGTGGTGGGAGATGTCGATGCCGTAGAGCACAGCGGGCCTCACCTAGGAAGAGTTTGCGGATGGTGCGCGGATCGCCGTTGGTCAGGACTTGCGATCAAGCTAGCGGATCGGGCGTGCCGGGTGGGGCGTTTCGGAGGATTCGGACCGAAATGACCGGTGCGCGGAGACCGCGAGCCCCCAGGTTGGCCCACTGCCGACCGGGTTTCTTAGGGTTATCGCGCAGGTAGTCGAGCAGGGGAGTTCACGTGGCACAGACCGCCGTGGTGACCGGAGCGAGCAGTGGGATCGGTGCGGCGACCGCCCGCAGGCTGGCAGCGGATGGTTACGACGTGGTGGTGGCGGCCCGCCGCCAGGACCGGCTGGAGTCGCTGGCCGCCGAGATCGGCGGACGCGCGCTGGCGCTGGACGTGACCGACAAGGACTCCGTGGCCGCGTTCGCCGCCGAGTTGGACGACTGCGCCGTGCTGATCAACAACGCCGGTGGCGCGTGGGGTTCGGAGTCGGTCGCCGAGGGCCACGCCGAGGACTGGCAGCGGATGTTCTCGGTCAACGTGCTCGGCGTGCTGCACGTGACCCAGGCGCTGCTGCCGCTGCTGCGCGCCGGGGGTGGCGGCACGATCGTGAACCTGACCTCGACCGCCGCGTACGTGAACTACGAGGGCGGCGGCGGTTACAGCGCCGCCAAGCACGGCGCGCACGCGCTGACCGAGACGCTGCGGCTGGAGCTGGCGGGCGACCCGGTGCGGGTGATCGAGATCCAGCCGGGGATGGTGCACACCGACGAGTTCTCGGTGAACCGCTTCCGCGGTGACCAGGACAAGGCCGACGCGGTCTACGAGAACGTGGACCGGCCGCTGACCGCCGATGACGTCGCCGGGGTGATCCAGATGACGGTGGCGCAGCCGCTGCACGTCAACGTTGATCGCCTGGTGCTGCGTCCGGTGGCGCAGGCCGCGCAGCACAAGGTGCACCGCGGCCCGCTGTTCGAGGACTGATCCCGGGAGCCCGCCCGAAGCGGCCGGCGGCTCAGTCGCCGGTCCGCTCGCGCGCCGCGTAGC
>NZ_JAFRFW010000517.1:0-5154 GCF_017434145.1 Saccharopolyspora sp.
ACTCGCGTCCCGAGCGGCTGGATCCGCCGCGGGCGCTGCTGCGGCGCGCGTTCGAGCTGGGGTGCGAGTTCGCCATCGATTCCGACGCGCACGCCCCCGGCCAGCTCGCCTGGCAGTCCCACGGCTGCGCGCGGGCCGAGGAATGCGGCATCCCGCCGCAGCGGGTGATCAACACGCGCGGCGCAGAGATGCTGCTCAGCCGCTGAGCGGTGTCGGCACTGCGGCCCGAGGACGCGGCAGGACCCCGCTGCCATCCCGGCACGCCGCGGTAGGGACCGCGTGCGACCGGCCGGCCGAGAGTCGCAGCCGCTCACCCCACCTGGAACGATCGCTTCGCCAGCCCCATCCAGTAGCCGTCGATGAGCTGGTCCGGCGCAGTTCCCGGGTCGCGTGCCGCGCCGAGGGTGACGAACATCGGCGCGAAGTGCTCGGCCGTCGGGTGCGCGTAAGGCATCCCGGGCGCGCGATCGGCGTAGGCGGCGAGTTCGTCCACGTCTCCGCGCCCCAGCGCTTCCCCTGCCCACGCGTCGAACTCGCGGGACCAGCCGGGAGCCGCGGCGTTCGGGCGCATGTCGCTGAGGAACGGCAGGCCATGCGTGGTGAAACCGGAGCCGATGAGCAGCACGCCTTCGTCGCGCAACGGCCGCAGCCGCCGCCCGAGCTGCAGCAACCGCTCCGGGTCCAACGTCGGCATCGACACCTGCAGCACCGGCACGTCCGCGTGCGGGTACATCACGGTCAACGGCACGTAGGCACCGTGGTCGAGCCCGCGGTCCGGCTGCTGGGCCACCGGTTCGTCGTCCGGCATCAGCGCGGCGACCTTCGCGGCCAGCTCAGGAGCACCAGGACTCGGGTAGACGGTTTCGTAGTAGCGCGGCGCGAAACCCCAGAAGTCGTAGGTCAGCGGCACGCCGTCCGCGGTCGCACCGAGCGTGCAAGGCGCGGATTCCCAGTGTGCCGAGACCACCAGAATCGCCTTGGGCCGCGGCAGGTTCCCCGCCCAGTCCGCGAGCTGGCCGGTCCACAGCGCGTCGTCGACCAGCGGTGGCGCTCCGTGGCTGAGGTAGATCGCGGGCATCGACTGCGACATCGCCGACCTCCATTTGATTGAAGCTTCAATTAACAGCGTAGGCCGTGGCAGGAACGGGTTCAAGGCGCACCGGCGATCGGCGAGGGGGCGCAGGACGGCGGTTAGACTCGCCGGATGGACGAGCTGCAGCGGTCGAGCGACCCCCCGTGGTTGAGCGACGACGAGCAGCACGCCTGGCGCAAGCTCGCGATGCTCATGACGCTGCTGCCCGCCGCGCTGGACACCCAGTTGCAGCGGGACTCGGACCTGACCCACTTCGGCTACTGGGTGCTGGCGATGCTGTCCGAACGCCCGGACCGCACGCTGCGGATGAGCGATCTCGCCGCGCAGGCCGCCGCTTCGCCGTCCCGCGTCTCGCACGTGGTGGCGCGGCTGGAGAACAACGGGTGGGTGCGGCGCGCCAGGTCCACTTGCGACGGTCGCAGCAACCTCGCCGAACTCACCGAAGCCGGATACCGCAAGGTCGTCGAATCCGCTCCCGGCCACGTGGAACGAGTCCGGTCGCTGGTGTTCGACGCCCTCACCGGCACCCAGGTCCAGCAACTCGGCGAGATCTGCGGTGCCATGCTCCGCCGCATCGACCCGGACGGACGGCTCGGCACGTAGCCGGTTCACCACGGGTGAACGGACCGTTGGTCCGACTGGATCGGTCGAACAGTCCGTTCGCTCGGAGACGGGAGGCCCGTCCTGCGCTTCGCTCCCCGGCGCCGGATCGGCTTGTGGGCCGCATCGCCGGGGAGCGCTATGCGCGTCAGGCGTGACCGTTCCCTGTTCCACCAACGGTGAACGGACCGTTCGTCCGACCAGATTGGTTCAACAGGCCGTTCACTCGGAAACGAGGCTCGGGAGGTGGCCGTTGCCGGCCGGTGCGGCGGTTTCCTGCTGGGCGAACTGGGTGCGGTACAGCTCCGAGTAGAGCCCGCCGCGGGCGAGCAGGTCGGCGTGCGTGCCCTGTTCGGCGAGGTGGCCGCCGGAGATCACCAGGATCTTGTCCGCTTCCCGGATGGTCGCCAGCCGGTGCGCGATGACCAGCGCCGTCCGCCCCGACAGCGCGGTGGACAGCGCTTGCTGCACCGCGGCCTCCGACTCCGAGTCCAGGTGCGCGGTCGCCTCGTCCAGCACCACCACCGGCGGAGCCTTCAGCAGCAGCCGGGCGATGGCCAGCCGCTGCTTCTCCCCGCCGGAGAGCCGGTAGCCGCGGTCGCCGACGACGGTGTCCAAGCCCTCCGGCAGTTCGTCGATCAGCTCGTGCAGCTGGGCGGTGCGCAGCGCCTCGAACAGCTCGTCGTCGGAAGCACCGGGCCGGGCGTAGGCGAGGTTGGCGCGGATCGAATCGTGGAACAGGTGCGGGTCTTGCGTGACCACGCCGACCGTCGCGTACAGCGATTTCAGCGTCACGTCCCGCACGTCGTGCCCGGCCACCCGCACGGTTCCGGAGTCGACGTCGTAAAGCCGTCCCGCGAGGTTGGTGAGCGTGGTCTTGCCCGCGCCGGAATGCCCGACCAGCGCGACGGTCTGCCCGGGTTCGGCCCGGAAGCTGATGTCGCGCAGCACCTCGTGCGCCGGTGCCTGCTCGCTGCGGGCGACCGACTCCAGCGAGGCCAGCGAGATCTCGCTGGAGGCCGGGTAGCGGAACGACACGTGCTCGAACTCGACGTCGGCGCTGCCGGAGCCGACCTGCAGGCGCACGGCGTCCGGCTTCTCCTCGATCATCGGCTTGAGGTCGAGCACCTCGAAGACCCGGTCGAAGCTCACCAGCGCCGTCATCACGTCCACGTGCACGTTCGACAGCGCGGTCAACGGCCCGTACAGGCGGCTCAGCAGGGTCGCCAGCGCCACCAGCGTGCCCAGCTGGAACGCCCCGGAGATCACCAGCGAACCGCCGAGCCCGTAGACCACGGCCGTGGCCAGCGCCGCCAGCAGCGTCAGCGCCACGAAGAACACCCTGCTGTACATCGCCGATACGACGCCCAGGTCGCGCACCCGCGCCGCGCGCGAGGAGAACATGCCCGCCTCGTCCTCGGTGCGGCCGTAGAGCTTCGCCAGCATCGCGCCGCCGACCCCGAAGCGCTCGGTCATCAGCGAGCTCAGCTGCGCGTCGGTCTTCATCTGCTCGCGGGTGACGGTCTGCAGCTTGCGGCCGACCCAGCGCACCGGCAGCAGGAACAGCGGCAGCAGCGCCAGCGCGATCAGCGTGATCTGCCAGGACAGCGTGAACATCGTGGCCAGCACCAGCACCAGGCTCAGCACGTTCGACACCACCGAGGACAGCGTGCTGGTCAGCGCCCGCTGCGCCCCGATCACGTCGCTGTTGAGCCTGCTGACCAGCGAACCGGTCTGCGCGCGCACGAAGAACGCCACCGGCATCCGCTGCACGTGGTCGAACACCTCGGACCGCAGGTCGTAGATGAGCCCTTCGCCCAGCTTCGCCGAATACCAGCGCTGCGCCAGCGACAGCACCGCCTCCAGCACCGCGACCAGCGCGACCAGCCCGGCGAGCCATGCCACCACGTGCAGGTTCCGCGGCACGATGCCGTTGTCGATGATCGCCTTGAACAGCAGCGGCGTCACGATCCCGATCACCGCGGACGCGGCGACCAGCAGCAGGAACGGGACGATGTCGCGGGCGTAGGGGCGGGCGTAACGGGTGATCCGCCGCGCGAGGCCGGGGGCCAGGCGTTGCCGGGTCACCGACTGGTCACCGGCGAAGGAGCGCATCGTCTCCCAGCTGACGCCAGAGGTCATCGTGGTGGTCCTCTCGTGTCGAGTTCGTCCGCGCCCGCCCGGTTCGGGTCGGCCGGGTCGCGGAGCAGTCGCGCGGTGGTGTCGCGCGCCGAAGCCGATGCTGCGACTTCGGGTTAACTCGAAGTCAAACACGAACGAAGCGGCCGGTGTTCCCTTCGGAAGTCGAGCGCGCTCGGCCGCCAAGATCGCGCTTCTGGAGGATCTTCCCGCGGCCCGCGAGCCGTTACCTTGTCCGGCGGTGCATGAGGCGCTCGCGCAGGTGGCGTCTTCGGCCGCGACGATCCGGGGTGGAGATGTCGTCGAACGGGAGCGCGGAGACCGGTTCGCTGGCCGGGTCCCGGCTGGGCGTGCCCGCGATCGTGTTCTTCACCGTGGCCGCCGCGGCGCCGGAAACGGTCGACGCCGGGGTAGCGGTCAGCGGTTTCGCCGTCTCCGGGGTCAACGGCATCCCCGTCGGCTACCTGGCGATCGCGCTGGTGCTGGGCCTGTTCGCGATCGGTTACGTGACGATGGCCCGCCAGGTCGAGAACGCGGGCGCCTTCTACGCCTACATCGCCAAAGGTCTCGGCCGGGTTTCCGGCACCGCTGCGGGCGGGGTGGCGCTGCTGGCCTACAACGTGCTCCAGGTCAGCCTCCTCGGCGGTTTCGGAGTGGGCGCCGCCGACCTGGTCCGCGGGCTCGGCGGCGGCGCCCACCCCTGGTGGCTCTA
This sequence comes from Saccharopolyspora sp., assembly GCF_017434145.1. NCBI lineage: Bacteria > Bacillati > Actinomycetota > Actinomycetes > Pseudonocardiales > Pseudonocardiaceae > Saccharopolyspora > Saccharopolyspora sp. Next base: position 4,545 of record NZ_JAFRFW010000517.1, read on the forward strand.
CGCCGGGATCGGGCTGGCCGGCGTGGCGGTGCTGGGCGTGCTGCGCATCGACATCAACGGGCGGGTGCTCGGCGTGCTGCTGGCCGCCGAGGTGCTGGTGATCCTGGTCTACGACGCGGCGTTCGTGGCCCGGCCCGCCGCCGCGGGCGTCGTTGCGGACACGCTGAACCCCGCGCAGCTGCTGACCGGCACCGCCGGGGTGATCCTGGTGATCGCCTTCACCGGGTTCATCGGGTTCGAGAATTCCACCGTGCTGACCGAGGAAGCGCGGGGCAGGCGCACCGTGGTGATCGCGACTTACTCGTCGCTGGTGCTGATCGGTGCGCTCTACGGGTTCTCCACCTGGGCGATGACCGTGGCGACCGGGCCGGAGCGGGTCGTTGCGCGGGCCGAGGAGCACTCCACCGAGCTGCTGTTCGTGCTCGCCGCCGAACGGCTGCCCGCCGCGGTGGTCACGATCGGCTCCGCGCTGTACGTCACGAGCCTGTTCGCGGCGATGCTCTCGTTCCACCACGTCTGCGCCCGCTACTTCTTCGCGCTGGGGCGGGAAGGCGTCGGGCCGCGCTGGTGGGCGCGCACCAGCCCGCGCACCTCGGCGCCGACCGCCGGG
>NZ_JAFRFW010000518.1:0-3201 GCF_017434145.1 Saccharopolyspora sp.
CCTTGGCCTCGGCCTGGGCCAGCTTCGCGCTCATCGGCGCCCGCCACAGGTGGCAGACGGCCAGTGCGAGCGCGTCCGCGGCATCAGCGGGCTTGGGCGGCTCGGCCAGTCCGAGGACTTTGGTGACCATGAGCGTGACCTGCCGCTTGTCGGCGCGCCCGGAACCGCTGATCGCGGCCTTCACCTCGCTCGGGGTGTGGAACACGACCGGCAGCCCGCGCCGGGCGGCGGCCAGCGCGATCACTCCGGAGGCCTGCGCGGTGCCCATCACGGTGCGCACGTTGTGCTGGCTGAAGACCCGCTCGATCGCCACCACCTCCGGACGATGCGCGTCGATCCACTCCTCGACGCCCTCGGACACGGTCAGCAGTCGCACCGGAAGTTCGTCCTCCGCCGGGGTGCGCACCACGCCGACCGCGACGCAGGACGCCTTGCGGCTGCGCCCGCCGTCGACCACCCCGACCCCGCACCGGGTCAGCCCGGGGTCGACTCCCAGCACGCGCACGACGCCCTCCTCCGGCACGGCCCGTCAGCAGGCCCGAACCCGTCAGCAGGCCCAGCCCGCCAGCGGGCCCGACCCGCCGGCGAGCTCGGCCATCGACACGATCATGAACACTCGTTCGAGACCCTAACGCGTCACGACCGGTTCGCCCGCGTCCGACACACCCGATGATCGCCCTACCGGATGGAACCGGTGGCTCAGGGCCCGTCGGTGCCGGGTGTCCAGGATTCCGGCAGGCCGCTGTCGGTGAGCACGGGCTGGTACTGGGCGAAGCCCTGCGGCGCCTCGTCCTGCCACGGGAACGCGCCGTCCGGCGTCGCGGCGACCAGCTGCAACGCGGGGAAATCCGCGCCGCCGTACACGGTGAAAGCGCTGCCCAGGTACTCCGGGTAGTGCACCTTGGCGACCCGCTCGAAGGTCACCGGGCAGCCCTCCAGGAACCCGGCGTAGAGCTTCCCCGGCACGAACCGCTCGCGGGCGGCGACCCGCTGCACGTAGTTGTTCACCACCGCGTGCGCGACTTCGCGCGGCAGGCCGATCACGACGACCTCGGGCTTGCCGAAACGCCGCCACGCGCCGACGGAGAAGGCGTGCGACGCCCCTCTTTCGTCGGCCGCCACGTGCAGCACCGCGGCGCCGTGCTGCTCCGCGGTGTCCACCAACCACCTGCGCAGCTGATCATCAGTTTCGACCACGGCGGCCATTCTGCCGACTACCACCCGTCCGAGGGAGCCCCTGGGGGCGACCTTGACCGAACGCGCACGAGCCGCTGTGCCGCGTCACCGATCAGCGAAGTACGTCCTGAACCAGCGCCGAGGACCGCCGGAGAGCCGAACGCCCTCCAGCGGCCGCAACCGGGTCAGCCGACCTCGGCCATCACCTCGTCCGACGCGTCGAAGTTCGCGTAGACGTTCTGCACGTCGTCGCAGTCCTCCAACGCATCGATCAGCTTGAAGACCTTCCGCGCGCCTTCGGCGTCCAACGGCACGTTGACCGATGCCAGGAAGCTCAGCTCCGAGGAGTCGTACTCGATCTCGGCTGCCTGCACCGCCTTGCGCACCTCGACCAGGTCGGTCGGCTGGCACAGCACCTCGTAGCTCTCGCCGAGGTCGTTGACCTCCTCGGCGCCCGCCTCCAGCACCGCGCCCAGCACGTCGTCCTCGGTCAGGCCGTTCTTCGGCACGATCAGCACGCCGCGGCGGGAGAACAGGTACGACACCGAGCCTGCGTCGGCCATCGAACCGCCGTTGCGGTTCATCGCGGTGCGCACATCGCCCGCCGCGCGGTTCTTGTTGTCGGTGAGGCACTCGACCAGCACCGCCACCCCGTTCGGGCCGTAGCCCTCGTACATCAGGGTCTGCCAGTCGGCACCACCCGCTTCTTCGCCCGCTCCGCGCTTGCGCGCGCGCTCGATGTTGTCGGTGGGCACCGAGTTCTTGCGGGCCTTCTGCATGGCGTCGTAGAGGGTCGGATTGCCCTCCGGGTCACCCCCGCCGGTCCGCGCGGCGACCTCCACGTTCTTGATCAGCTTCGCGAAAAGCTTGCCGCGCTTGGCGTCGACGGCGGCCTTCTTGTGCTTTGTGGTCGCCCACTTGGAGTGGCCGCTCATCGTGTCCTCCGTCTTTCCACGACCGCGCGGGCGGACGACGAGCCTCAGCCCGCGCGAACGGTCTGCACGAAATGCCGGTGCACGCGCTCGTCGCCGCGGACCAGCTCCGGGTGGAAGCTGGTGGCGAGCACGCGCCCCTGCTGAACCGCGACGATCCTACCGGCGGCACCGGCAACGCCCGAGCCGTGCGGGGTGATCTCGGCGAGCACGTCCACCGCTCGGCCGACCCGCTCCACCCATGGGGCGCGGATGAACACCGCGTGGACCGGCCCGTCCACGCCGGTGAAGGCCAGTTCCGCTTCGAACGAATCGACCTGCCGCCCGAAGGCGTTGCGCCGCACCGCGACGTCCAGCGCACCGAACGGCGTGACCGCCGGATCCTTCCCGGAGTCCGCGCCCGGGTCGAGGACTTCGCCCGCCAGCAGCACCATTCCCGCGCACGAGCCGTAGGCGGGAAGACCGGCCGCCAAGCGTTCCCGCAGCGGATCGAACAGTTCAAAGCTGTGCAACAACCTGCTCATGGTGGTGGATTCCCCGCCGGGCAACACCACGCCGTGCACGTCGTCGAGCTCTTCGGGCCTGCGGATCGGCTTGGCCACCGCGCCGCTGCGGTCCAGCGCCGCCAGGTGCTCGGCGACGCCGCCTTGCAAGGCGAGGACGCCGATCACCGGCGAGGCGCCGGACGTGCTATCGCACCCGGGCATCGCGCTGTCTCCGTTCCTAGGTGATCACTCGACCGGGCCGCTCACCAGCCGCGCTGCGCGTAGTGCTCGCCTTCGGGCAACGAATCGACGTTCAGCCCGACCATCGCCTCGCCGAGCCCGCGCGAGACCTTGGCGACCACGTCCGGGTCGTCGTAGAAGGTGCAGGCCTTGACGATCGCCTCGGCCCGCTTGGCCGGGTCGCCGGACTTGAAGATCCCGGAGCCGACGAACACGCCTTCCGCGCCGAGCTGGCGCATCATCGCCGCGTCGGCCGGGGTCGCGATGCCACCGGCGGTGAACAGCACCACCGGCAGCGTGCCCGCCGCGGCCACCTCCTGGACCAGCGCGAACGGCGCACGCAGCTCCTTCGCGGCCTCGTGCAGCTC
>NZ_JAFRFW010000519.1:0-2667 GCF_017434145.1 Saccharopolyspora sp.
ATGTCGCCGAGGGGGAAGCCTTCCAGCAGCGCGAGCTGCTGGGCGAACACCGGGCCTTGCGACCAGGGGCCGGGCTTGAACACGTCCACCCCGCGGTACGGCTGGTGCAGCGCACGATCGACCTCCGGCCGCCAGCCCGCGAGATCCTGCCCGGTGAGCAGCCCCGGGTTGCGGCGCCCGGTCGCGTCCAGCACCGGACCGGCGGAGACGAACTTGTCGATCGCTTCCGCCGCGAAGCCTTCGTAGAACGCCCGGTGGGCTGCGCCCAGCTGCTCCTCCCGATCGGCGGAGGCGGCCTCCGCCTCGCCCAGCAACCGCCGGTAGGTCTCGGCCAGCATCGGGTTGCTGAACCGCGAGCCCGCGGGCGGTGCCGCGCCGTGCGGCAGGTAGACCTGTGCCGAGCTGGGCCATTCGGTGTTGAACAGCGGGGACATCGTCTCGATCGCCCGCGCCATCTCCGGCAGGACCGGGAAGCCGGACTCGGCGTAGCCGATCGCCGGCGCGAGCACCTCTGCCAGCCGCTTCGTGCCGAACTCCGCGAGCAGCCGCAGCCAAGCCCCCATCGCTCCAGGCACGCAAGCGGGCAGCAGCCCCGAGCCCGGGATCTGGTCCAGTCCCAGTTCCGCGAACCGCTCGGGCGTCGCGGCCATCGGCATCGGGCCTTGACCGCACACCGCCACGGCGTCCTCGGTCCCGGCCCGGTGCGCGACGATCGAAACATCGCCGCCCGGACCGTTGAAATGCGGCTCGACCACCTGCAGCACGAATCCGGCCGCCACCGCAGCGTCGAAGGCATTCCCCTCCCGCTCCAGAACGGCCATCGCGACTCCCGAGGCCAGCCAATTCGTGGACGCTACCGCGCCATGCGTTCCCCTGAGTTCCGGTCGTGCAAAGTTCACTGGCCCACCGCCGAATCCTTTTGGGCACTGCACAATTCCGCGGCACGAGCTTAATTGACCGGGCAGGGAACCGGGGCGGTGCGCACGCCTGTCTCGCCGGCGAGACAGGAGCGTCCCGCCATCTCCTCGCGCTTTTCCGCGCGCGGGAGAACACCGGACCGCGCCCCGGGCGGACACCGAACGCGCACCACTTCTCGACGCGGCTCGCCTATCGTTGCCGCCATGACGGTCAACTCTGGCAGGCCGGCCGGAAACGATGCCCGCGTCCGGGAGCTGTCCGCGGAACAACGGAAGCTCGTCGAAATGCGGTTGCGGGGGGCTGCGAACACTTCTGCGCCCGTTCCGGAGATCTCCCCGCGCGATCCGGAAAAGCCGGACGAGGCGTCGTTCGCGCAACGGCGGCTGTGGTTTCTCGAACAACTCGTTCCGCGGTCCGCCATGTACACCGTCGAAAGCCTCTGGCAGATCAACGGCCCCCTCGACACCACGTCGCTGGCGCAGGCGCTGGAACACGTGTGGCGCCGCCACGACGTTCTGCGCACCCGTTTCGCCGACCGCGCCGGAGAACCGCGACCGATCATCGACCCGCCGCACGGCTTCGAGCTGCCGGTCACCGAGGTTCCCGCGGCTTCGATCGGCGAAGCGCGCGAATTCGCCCGGGACGCGGTCGCGCAGGACGCGGCGCGCGGATTCGACCTCGTCTCCGGCCCGCTGCTGCGCGCGCACTTGTGGCGCTGGCAGGACGAGTGCCACTTCCTGCAGATCAACCTGCACCACATCATCGTGGACGGCTGGTCGATCCAGGTGCTGTGGGACGAACTCCGTTCGGCGTACCGGGCGTTCTCCCGGGGGGAGACCGACCCGCTGCCGCGGCTGCCGATCCAGTACCCGGATTTCGCCGCGTGGCAGCGCGCCTGGCTGGAAGGCCCGGAGGCGATCCCGCACCTGCGGTACTGGCGCGAAAACCTCGCCGCCGCCCCCGACCCGATCCCCCTGCGCACCGACCACCCGCGCCCGTCGGTCCTAAGCGGACAGGCGGACGAGGTCGGCTACGTGGTCCCCGCCGAGATCACCGATCAGCTCCGCGCGCTGGGCAACGAGCACGGTGCCTCGCTGTTCATGGTGCTGCTGACCGGTTTCGCCGCCGCGCTGTCGCGGTACGGCCCGGGTGGCGACCTCGTCGTCGGAACCCCAGCGGCAGGCCGCTCGACCACCGAACTCGAGCGGCTCATCGGCTTCTTCGTGAACTCGATCCCGCTGCGGTTGCGCTGGGACGGCGACCCGACGTTGCACGAGCTGCTCGAGGTGGTCCGCGAAACCACGCTCGAAGCCCACAGCCACGAGCAGATCCCGTTCGAGCGCATCGTGGAGGAGGTCGCGCCGCGGCGGGAGGCCAACCGCAACCCGCTGTTCCAGATCTGGTTCGACGGCGGCCGCGAGGTCGAACGGCCCGAACTGCCGGGCGCCACCGTCGAACGGCTCGAGACGGGGTTCCGCAACACCCGCTTCGACCTGGAGATGCGGCTGGAAGTGCGGGGCCGCGAACTCGTCGGCTCACTGCTGTACAACACCGACCTGTTCGAGGCGGCAACCGCGCGGCGCCTGGTCGAGAACTACCGCAGCGCGTTGGCGGCACTGGCCCGCAGGCCCGCGGCCGGCCTGTCCGCACTGCCCGTCCCCGCACCGGCGGAGGCCGAGCTGGTCGTGCGCGAGTGGAACCGGACCGGCCACCGGGCCACGCCGACGGCCGACCTGCTCGCCGAGTTCG
>NZ_JAFRFW010000520.1:0-4190 GCF_017434145.1 Saccharopolyspora sp.
ACACCGCTTCCGTACCGCGGAGCCTACCTCGACCGCGCAGGCTCAACGAACCCCGCAGTTCGGACTCGACGAGGGTTCGCACGATCTGCAGGCCGAGGCGTTCGGCGCGTTCGAGGGAGAAACCCTTCGGCAGGCCCTGACCGTCATCGGTGATGACAACGTCCAGCCAACGCGCCGAACGCTCCGCCTGCACGACGACCTCTCCCCCGGTCTCCGCCGGGACAGCGTGCTCGAACGCATTCTGCACCAGCTCGGTCAGCACCATGACCAGCGGCGTTGCCAACTCGGCCGGCACCACGCCGAAACGGCCGTCCCGCCGGACCTTCACCCCGGTCTCCGCGACCGCGACGTCGCTCATCATCGGGATGACCCGGTCCACGACGTCGTCCAGGTCGACTCGCTCGTCCACCGACATCGACAAGGTCTCGTGCACGAGTGCGATCGAAGTGACCCGCCGCACCGACTCGTCCAGCGCCAGCCGTGCCTCCGGATTGCCGGTGCGCCGGGCCTGCAACCGCAACAACGCGGCCACGGTCTGCAGGTTGTTCTTCACGCGGTGATGAATCTCGCGGATCGTGGCGTCCTTGGACATCAGCGCCCGGTCCCGGCGCTTGACCTCCGTAACGTCGCGCACCAGCACCAAGGCACCAGCGACCTGGCCGCGCGGCTGCAGCGGCAATGCGCGGAACAGCACCGTGGCACCCCGCGCTTCGGCTTCGACGCGCATGCTCGGCTCGCCGGCGATCGCGTGCCGGATGCGCTGCGCCACCTCGTCCGCGTCGAACGGATCGGACAGCAACGACCTGGTCAGCGGCGCCAACTGCACGCCCACCAGGTCAGCGGCGTGGCCCATGCGGTGATACGCCGACAACGCGTTCGGACTGGCGAAGACGACGGTGCCGGAAGCGTCCACCCGCACCAGGCCGTCCCCGACCCGCGGACTCGTGTGCACGTCCGGCGCCGGTTCCGGAGTGGGGAACGTGCCGTCGGCGACCATCTGGCACAGATCGGCCGCGCTGCCCAAGTAGGAGATCTCCAGCGGGCTCGGCACCCGCGGTACCGCCAGGTTCGTGTCCCGGCTGAGCACGGCGACGACCTGGCCGTCCAGATTCACCGGGATCGTCTCCCGCCGCACCGGCACCCCCAGGTGCCAGCGCGGGTCCTCCTCCCGGCAGATCCGTCCTTCCAGCGCCGCGCGGCGCAGCTGCGGGTGCTCCTCGGGCGTGACCTCGCTGGAGACGACGTCCTCCGGATGCGCCGTCGGAGCCGTCGTGGGCCGAGCCTGCGCCACGCACAGGAACCGCTCCTCGCGGGCGTCCGCCGGTCCCACCGGAACCCACAGCAGGAAATCGGCGAACGACAGATCGGACAACAGCTGCCACTCCGCGACCACGAGCTGGAGGTGGTCGGCCGCCGCACCGGACAGGCCGGTGTGCTCGGCCAGGAGATCACTCAGCGTCGACAAGGAACTCCTTAGTCAGGATTCGACGACCGCGATCAGGTCGCCTTCCTGCACCACGTCGCCCGTTCGGACCGCGACCGTGCGGACCGTGCCGTCGCCCTCGGTCAGCACCGGGATCTCCATCTTCATCGACTCGAGCAGGACCAGCGAGTCACCATCCCGCACGGTGTCGCCCTCGGCGACCGAGACGGTCATGACGTTGGCGACCATTTCGGCACGGATCTCTTCGGCCATGGTTTCCCCTCACTAGCGCGGGCCCGGGAGGGCCTCGTCCAAGGAAACCACGTCGCGGGCCACCCGATGGCAGCAGGTGGCACTCGTGCGAAACTCGAAGAGTCACCAACTCGGCGCGGGAACACGTTCCGCGACCTTGCCGAGTGCCCGACGACGCGAGGGAGGTTGCCGAATGGGCAAGCGCGCACGCAAGAAGAAGGATCGGCGCAAGAACAAGGCCAACCACGGCAAGCGCCCATTGAGTGGATGAGGCGCGGTGCGCCGCAGAACGACGATGAGCCCCGAACCGCGCGAGGTTCGGGGCTCATTCACGTTCCAGGCCTGCTACTCGGCCGCTGAGGTCCGCTTCGCGCGGATCTCCACCGAAGTGCCCTCGGGACCGCGCTCGACCGTCACATCGGCCTGCCGCAGCACGGTGTCCCGGATCGAGCTGCGCAACCGCTCCTTCAACTCGGACGGCGCGTGCTCGCCGCCGCACTTGCGGTGCAACAGCTCCTTGAGATGCTCCTCGATGCCGTAGTGCTCCAAGCAGCTGCCGCAGTCGTCGAGGTGGCGCTGGAGCATGTCCCGGCGTTCCTGGTCGCACTCGTTGTCCAGGAACAACCAGACTTCCGCGAGCACGTCCTCGCAGGACGCCTCGTCGTGTTCGCCACAAGTCACGAGGTACCCACCTCCTGCTTGCCCGCGCGGAGGAAACCGCGGTCGCGAGCCACGTCCGTCAGCATGTCCCGCAGCTGCCTGCGGCCGCGGTGCAGCCGCGACATCACGGTACCGATCGGCGTGCCCATGATCTCGGCGATCTCCTTGTAGGCGAAACCTTCCACATCGGCCAGGTAGACGACCATGCGGAACTCTTCCGCCAACTGCTGCAGCGCATCCTTCACGTCGGTGTCCGGCAGCCGGTCCAACGCCTCCAGCTCCGCCGAACGCAGCCCGCTGGAGGTGTGGTTCTCGGCCTGCGCGAGCTGCCAGTCCTGGATCTCGTCGGTGGGCTGCTGCTGCGGCTGCCGTTGCCGCTTGCGGTAGCCGTTGATGTAGGTGTTGGTCAGGATCCGGTACAGCCAAGCTTTCAGGTTCGTGCCCTGCTTGAACGACTTGAACGCGGAGTACGCCTTCAAGTAGGTCTCCTGCACCAGGTCCTCGGCGTCCGGGGCGTTGCGGGTCATCCGCAGCGCCGCACCGTAGAGCTGGTCGAGCAGCGGCATCGCGTCCCGCTCGAAGCGGGCGGCGCGTTCCGCCGCGGTTTCCTCGACCGCGCCGTCGGTACCGTCGACCGCGGCCTGTGCGGTCGCGTCGGCCGCAGGCGTTGCGCTGTCGGGAGCTCCTGAGTTCCCAGGCGTCTCCGGGGTGTCTGCCACCGGGTTCCTTTCCCGCCGCCAGGACGAGGTGGCTGCTGGCGACGAACCCATGCCGTCCTGCGCATGGACCCACTTGGAGGATACCCGTCCCAGGCCCTGCTCACCCGCTTGTGAGCACCCGGACGAACGCGGCCGCCGCTCGAGTACGCATGTGTTCGTCTGATCCGTCACGCCCCGTGCAACACGACGCCGGGCGGACGTATTCCGCCCGGGCCCGCCGCTGGCGGAGAGTAGGCGGTGCCAGCGACTTATAAGGTCGTCGTCATGGCAGGCAAAAGCACTCCGGCTACGGCGCTGCTGGACCGGCGGGGAATCGCGCACCAGGTGCACGCCTACGAGCACGACCCGCGGTCCGAGTCGTACGGGTTGGAAGCCGCCGACGCGCTCGGGCAGCCTCCGCAGCAGGTGTTCAAGACGCTCGTCGCCGACGTCGACGGCGAGCTCGCGGTCGGCGTGGTGCCGGTGACCGGTCAGCTGGACCTGAAGGCGCTGGCCGCGGCCCGCGGCGGCAAGAAGGCGAAGCTGGCCGACATGGGCGCCGCCGAGCGCGCCACCGGCTACGTCGCGGGCGGCATCTCGCCGCTCGGGCAGAAGAAGCGGTTGCCGGTGGTCGTGGACAGTTCCGCCGAGCAGTTCGCGACGATCTTCTGCAGCGCTGGACGGCGCGGCCTGGAGATCGAACTCGCCCCGGCCGAACTGGTCCGCCTGCTGGACGCGCGCGTCGCCGACATCGCCGGGTGAGCGCTCAGTCCAGCAGCCGCAGGATCCGGCCGAGCCACTCGTCGGCGGCGCGGGACAACGCGTCCACCCCGGCCTTCAGCGAGTGGTCCCCGGCGACCAGCACGACTTCCCGCTCGTGCGCGGGCTCGGGTTGGCCGAACGCGTCCCGTTCGCCCTGCACGACCAGCACCGGCACGTCCACGCCTGCGAGTTCGTCCAGCCGGGACTTCTCCGGCTTGCCCGGCGGATGCAGCGGGAACGCGAGGCACAGCACCGCGGAAGCCGCCCCGGCCTCGGCGGTCCGGCAAGCCACCCTGGCGCCGGAGGATCGGCCGCCGAACAGCAGCGGCAGGTCCTGGAACCAGCGCTGGCCGAGATCCTCGGCGACCGCGAGCCACGCCGCGTCCAGCTGCTTC
>NZ_JAFRFW010000521.1:0-25311 GCF_017434145.1 Saccharopolyspora sp.
CGAAGCTGCTGGACGAGAAGGTCGCCCGGCTGCACCTGGACGCGCTCGGGGTCAACCTCACCCGCATGACCAAGGCCCAGGCCGAGTACATCGGCGTCGACGTCAACGGGCCCTACAAGCCCGAACACTACCGCTACTGATCCCGAGTGAACGGACTGTTCGTCCCACTAGATCGGTCACACGGTCCGTTCACTCGGCACGGTCGGCCACCGCCCGGAGCCGCAGCGCCCGGGCGGTGGCGGGCCGGAAACCCCAGCAACGCCGGTCGAGGAGGCGGCGGCCGGCGGGGCGCCGTCATCGGCCCAAGTGGGTCTCCTGGAAAACGCCCATCCGCAGCGCGTTGTGGTAGCGGCCCGCGGAGAAGAACTCCTCCTTCAGCTCGCCTTCCACGACGAATCCGAGCTTTTCGTACACGCGGATCGCCTTGCGGTTCTCGGTGCTCACCAGCAGGTAGATCTTGTGCATGTTCAGCACCGAGAAGGCGTAGTCCAGCGCTCTGCGAGTCGCTTCGGTGGCCAGCCCGCGCCCCTGGTGATCCGGCGCGACGATGATCTGGAACTCCGCGTTGCGGTGGATGTAGTCGATCTCCACCAGTTCCACCAGACCGCCCCGCGCGCCGTCCACCTCGATCACGAACCGCCGCTCCCGCGTGTCGTGGATGTGCCGGGCGTAGATGTCCTGCAGCTCGACCAGCGCTTCGTACGGTCCCTCGAACCAGTAGGTCATTATCTGCGAGTTGTTCGTCAACCCGTGCACGAACGGCAGATCCTCGCGCTCCAGCGCGCGCAGTCGAAGCGTCATGGGTGCATCCTCACCGATGCCGCGCCGGCCGACAAAGCAGGCGGAAGGGCGCGGCAACGTACGATCCCGCGAATGCGCATCGACCTGACCGCGTTGGTCGTCGACGACTACGACCGCGCCATCGAGTTCTTCGTCGACGCCCTCGGGTTCGAGCTCATCGAGGACAAGCCGTCGCTGACCAACGACGGCCGCCCGAAGCGGTGGGTCGTCGTCCGGCCGCCAGGAGCGGAAACCGGCATCCTGCTCGCTCGCGCCGATGGCCACGAGCAGGCCGCCGCCGTCGGGCACCAGTTCGCGGGCAGAGTCGGCTTGTTCCTGCGCGTTGACGACTTCGACGCTGCTCACGACCGCATGACCGCGGCAGGCGTCGAGTTCGTCACCGCGCCGCGCGCCGAACCCTACGGGCGGGTCGCCGTCTTCCTGGACATCGCGGGCAACCGGTGGGACCTGCTCGGCCCGGCCTGACAGCGCCCGCAGCCCCTAGCCCGCGGAACCGCCGCGCCCGTCTCCGCTGATCTTGCGGGAGTCGTGGGTCTGCGGATAGGAGAGCGGTTCGACTCTGATCAACACCCGGTTCGCGCTGTCGAGCAGCCGATGCATCCGATCCGGCGCGGCCGGTTGGAGGCGGGCGCTGAACAGGGGGAGCACCGCGTCGAGCGTCTCGCGGTCGCGGTGCACCGCGGCGCGTCCCCGCACGCGGACCATCCGGCGGCCGGGCAGATCCGTGCCGAGACTGCTGATCACCAGGCCCACCCGCGGGTCGGACTCGGCGCCCACGACGTGCGCGCGGCCGGACACCGCGGTGAGCCAGAAGACCTCGTCGTGGAAGAGGTGGCTCATCGTCACGCCGCCCGGCCAGCCCTCCGCGTCCAGGAACAGGAAGGTGCATTCCCGCGCTGCCTCGAACAATTCCCGGCGCGCGGCCATGTCCAGCCGGGCCTGATCCATCCGCTCGAGGTCGTTCTCGCCCACAGCCATGCGCGGCAGTACACCGCACTGCGACCCGCGCAGACCACACCCGGCGGTTCACCGTTCGAGCCGCGAACCGCCGGAGTTCCCGCCCACGGCGATCGGGATCGTCCGCTCGGCCGGGAGGTCCAGCTCGTCGCTCATCCGCCGCTTCACCGGCAATGTCGAAGCAGCATCGGTGCCGCGAGCGCGCTCCGCCCGGGCCACCGGCAGACAGCAGGCGAAGGCGAGCGCACCTGCCGAGCCCATCAGGACGATCGACAGCGCCGGCGGGAAGACCGCCGCCATGGGACCGGCCAGCAGCGGCCCTGCGGACTGCCCGGCGAGCAGGAAGCTGTTGGCCGTGCCGATCAGACCGCTGCGGCGATCCGCGGGCGCGTGCCTGCTGACGTGGAAGAACAACGACTGGGCCAACCCGGCGAACGCGGCTCCCTGCACGAGCCGCAGCAGTGCCAGTCCCACCGCGCCGAGTGGAAGCGCCTGCGCGGCGATGCTCACCGCGCAAACACCGGAGGCGATGGTCAGCGCGCGCACCGGCCGCTGCGCCAGGTCGTTGTGGCGGCCCCACCAGAACGACCCGAGCAGCGTCGCGCCCCAGGTCAACGACTGGAACACGCCGACCCACATCCCGGCGCCGTCCGCCGGATAGCTCCGCTGGACGTGCTCGGCGAAAACCGGGATCAAGCCGTACACGCCGAAGTAGGCCGCCACCGCCGCCACCGCGAGCGGCAGAGCACCGGGTAGCCGACGGAACCCGCCGCGCGACGCGTGCCCGGTGCCGCGAACGGCGGGTTCGGCCGAGCGCGGTTCGCGCAGGCCCGCGGCGCACGCCACCGCGAGCAATCCCGCAATGGCCCCGACCGCGAGCATGAGCCCGCTGAGACCGCCGGCGCCGACGAGGAAACCCCCGGCCAGCGGACCGATCAGCGATCCCGCGGCGGTAGCGCTGAACGACTTCCCCAGCGCGGCTCCCCGCTTGCCGCCCGGCGCGGCCGAGCCTGCGAACGCCTGGGCCGCTTCCACGACGCCACCCAGGCTCCCTTGCAGCAGTCGCCCGGCGACGAGCACCACCGGGTTCGCGGCCAGGGCCATGACCACCATCGACAGCGCCAGGCCCGCCAGGGCGCGAACCACCATCCAGTGCCGCCCGATCCGGTCGCCGAGCCTGCCCCACAGCGGGGTGGCCGCGGTCAGCGCCAGCGCCGGGGCCGCGATGGCGACTCCGGCCCAGGTCTGCACCTGCGCCGTGCCGGTCACGCCCATTCCCTCGATGTAGAACGGCATGATCGGCACCAGCATCATCAAACCGGCGGTGTTGGTGAACTGCCCGGCCCACAGCAGCGCGATGTTGCGCCGATGGCGGTGCTCGGCGGTGCTCACGGCGCCTCCGCCAGGTCGCTGCCGACGTCGTCGCGCAGCACTTGTTCGGCCCACGCGTCGTCGTAGACGGTGTCCAGGTAGCGCTCGCCCCGGTCGGGCAGCAGCGCGACCACCCGCGCCGACTCCGGCAGGCGGGGCAGCAGCCGGTCCAAGGCGGAGATCACCGCGCCGGAGGAACCGCCGCCGAGGACGTCTTCGGTCCGGACCAGCCGCCGGCATCCGGTGGTGCTGGCGGCGTCGCCGACGTGCAGGACCTCGTCGACCTCCGCGGCGTGGAGGATCGCCGGGACCCGGCTCGCGCCGAAGCCGGGGATGCGGCGGGTGCCGGGCTCCGCCCCGAAGATCACCGATCCGACGGCGTCCACCGCCACGACCAGCATCGCTGGATGGACCTCCCGCAGGCGGCGTGCGGTGCCCTGCAACGATCCCGTCGTCGAGACGGGGGCCACGAGGCAGTCGATCGGCCCGCTGACGGCGCTGAGGATCTCAGCTCCCACCGATTCGTAGTAGGCGCGCCAGTTGCGCTGGTTCGCGTACTGGTTGATCCAGACGACGCCGGGGTCCGCCTGTGCGTGCGCCCGCGCGCGGCGCACGCGGGTGTGCAGGTAGCCGCCCGCGTCGTCCGGCTCGGTGACCATGTCGACGTCGGCGCCGAACAGCTCCAGCAAGCGGAGGTTCGTCGTCGAGGTGTTGGGGTCGACCACGGCGGTGAACGAGAGCCCGTGCGTCCGGGCGGCCACGGCGAGCGCGATGCCGAGGTTGCCGGAGGTGCTCTCCACCAGCCGCATCCCCGGCACCAGGGTTCCCTCGCGCAGGCCCTGCTCGACGATGTAGCGGGCCGGGCGGTCCTTCATGCTTCCGCACGGGTTGAGCATTTCCAGCTTGGCGAGCACGTCTCGGCCCGGGAAGCATCGGCGCAGGCGCACCAGCGGGGTGGCGCCGACGCAGTCCAGAACGGAGTCGAATTCCACTGCGACACCCTCCCGGCCGCGCAGGTTCCGGCCGCGCGGCCGAATTCACGGGAAACACCGCCGCCCACACGCGGGGGCGGTGCACGAACGGAGAAATGCGGGACGCGGCCGTGCGGCGGCGAAGGCGCCGCACGGATCATCACCGGTGAAATGAGAAAAGCGCCGCGACCGCTCAGGGAATTCTCAGCTGGAATTCAGCGAACAGCGCAGCGCCGGGGCGCGAATCAGGTGCGCGACACGCCGAGGGAGATCAACAGGGGGAAGCCGGCCAGCGGCCGTCGCGGTCCGGTCGACCAGGACGACACCGGCCGCGATGAGCCGGGGCGCAGCAGGCCCGCCGCGACGATCAGCGCCAGAGCGAGCAATCCCAGCAGCTCTAGCTGCGAAGACTGGGACGGTGGCAGCGGGACGGCAACGTGCGAACCACCGACGGCGTGGCACACCGGGCCGGTGCCGGAGTGGTCGTCGTGCCCGTGCGCGGCGCCTGGTGAATGTGTGGAACCGGAGTCGTCCGCCGCCGGCGCGGAAGCGGAAACGGCGGCCGCGTTCGCCGCCGGACTCGCTTCGGCGTGCGGTGCGTGCGGCGGCAATGCGCACATCAGGAAAGCTGAAAGGGCGAACAGTACCAGCGGGGCGAACCGCCACTGGGAAAACCTGATCCCTTTCCGCATGACGCCAGCCTAACAATGCCTTCTCCGATCACGGGCCGGGCATGGTGGTCGTCACTCGGCCGGGATTTCTCGGCGCACCTGCAACCGGCATTCCCGGCGTGCCGCGCGATCTCCCGGCGGGGGCGGCACGGTGGAACCGGCGCTCGCGCGGTTCGCGGCCGAACAGTCGCTCGGAATCCCGGCGGCCCGCTCGTGGTTGGCGCCCGGTGTGGACCGGCAACAACGAGGAGGCCCGAATGGCACGCGCTTCCGGCACCCCGTCGGACGGCTTCCGAGCTGACGCGGCTGGGACGCGTCCGGACCGCGCCCGCGGGCAGGTGACGGGATGGCCCGCGGTCGCGCTGGTGGCCGTGGCGTTCGGGGTCGCGATGCTCGGCACGACGCTGCCGACGCCGCTGTACCCGTTGTACGAGCAGTTGTTCGGGTTCGGCGGGCTGATGACGACCGTGGTGTTCGCGGTCTACGCCGCCGGGGTCATAGCGGGCCTGTTGCTGTTCGGGCACTGGTCGGACCAGGTGGGGCGGCGCCGGATGCTGGCTGCCGGACTGGCGCTCTCGGCGGTCTCGGCCCTGGTGTTCGTGCTGCACCCGGCCGTGGGCTGGCTGCTGGTGGGGCGGGTGATCTCCGGGTTGTCGGCCGGGATCGTCACCGGTACCGCGTCGGCGACGATCGTCGACCTCGCGCCGGATCCGAAACGGGCCGGACTGGTCGCGGCGGCGGTCAACATGGGCGGGTTGGGCGCCGGGCCGCTGCTGGCGGGCGCGGTGTCGCAGTACTTGCCGCTGCCGCTGGTGATGCCGTTCGTCGTGCAAGCGGCGTTGGTCGTGCTCGCACTGCTCGCACTCGTATTCGTGCCGGAGCCGGTGCGCCCGGTCGACCGTCCGCAGTTGCGGCCGCAGCGCGTCCAAGTGCCCGCCGAGATGCGCGGCGTGTTCATCCGCGCGGGCATCGCGGGATTCGCCGGGTTCGCGGTGCTGGGGCTGTTCACCGCGGTTTCCCCCTCGTTCCTGGGTGAGCTGCTGGGGGAGCACAACCGCGCGTTGATCGGCGGTGTGGTGTTCGTGCTGTTCCTCGCGTCCACCGCGGGGCAAACGCTGTCACCGCGGCTGGGCGGGCAGCGCGCCTTGATCGCCGGCTGCGGCGGGCTCATCGCCGGGATGGTCCTGGTCGGTTCGAGCCTGCCTGCGCGCTCGCTCGGCCTGCTGCTCACCGGCGCCGTCATCGCCGGGCTGGGGCAGGGGCTCAGCTTCCGCGCCGGACTGGGATCGGTCACCGCGGCCGGTCCCGCCGCGCGGCGCGGCGAGATCACCTCGAGCTTCTTCGTGCTGCTCTACGTCGGCATCGCCATCCCGGTGATCGGCGAGGGCGCCGCGTCCGAAGCGTTCGGGCTGATCCCGTCCGGCATCACCTTCGCCACTTT
This sequence comes from Saccharopolyspora sp., assembly GCF_017434145.1. Classification (NCBI taxonomy): domain Bacteria; kingdom Bacillati; phylum Actinomycetota; class Actinomycetes; order Pseudonocardiales; family Pseudonocardiaceae; genus Saccharopolyspora; species Saccharopolyspora sp. The sequence continues at coordinate 6,213 of NZ_JAFRFW010000521.1, forward strand.
CGTGGCCGCACTAGCCGCGACCGCCGTCGTGCTGCTCACCCTGCGCGCCCGCGCGGACACTCCCTAGTCCCGGTGCGCGGTGCGCACAAGCGGCCACTCATATGAAATTCCGTGAGATTCCGCGCACCGATGCCGGATAGCCGCGATCGCCGTGTCAGGGTGTGGCCCCATGCGAGTGGAGCAGGTGGTCACGTGGATCGCTGCCGGACTGGCGATCATCGCCGTGGGCGTCGCTGGCTGGCAGCTGTGGCTGGCCCGCCGGGAGGCCCGGCAGGCGATGCAGCGCTCGGAGTCGATCCGCCGCATGGCCGCGGCTTCCGAGAGCAACGCCGAGAAGGCCGCCGAGGCGGCCCGCAACTCCCACACCCAGGCGGAACGGGCCTGGGAGCAGGTCAAGCACGCCCGCAGCCAGCTCGAAGAGGCGCGCCAGGAACGCCGCGCCAGCACGCAGGCCGAGCAGTGGGAATGGGCCTACGCGGTGACCATGAGCGCCCGCGAACTGCTCGACACCAGCAATGAGCTGGTCCGCGTCGCGCTGGACTCCGGGGTGGCGCCGCACTACCGGCTCGCCGCGGACCGGCACTACCACCAGTCCGCCCAGCGGTGGCAGGAAACGATGGTGAAGGCGGTGGCGCGCACCGGGCCGGACCTGGAGCTGCAGCAGCAAGTGATCACCTTCAGCACGGTGCACCAGCGGTTGCACGGCCACCTCGGAGTGCTCCTGCGCGCGATCGAAACCGGGTCGCTGGCCGAGGGGGACAAGCTCACCGACCAGGTCAACGGCTTGCGCAAGGAGCTCGGCAACGCGCATCGGCACTTGCAGCGCACCGTCAGCGCCAGCTTGGCGACGCCGGACACCCCGACGCAGCAGATCACCGCCGCGCGTTCGCAGCAGCCGTCGACCGAGCAGTCCTCAACCGGTCGGCCGCCGACCGGTCAGTCGCCGACAAGCCAGCCGTCGGCAAGCCAGCCCTCGGCAAGCCAGCCCTCGGCCAGCAGGACGACCGGCTAGAACGCCGACCGCTCAGCTCCCTGCGATGTCGACGACGACCCGGCCCCGGGTGCCGCCCTGCAAGATCTCGCCGGCCAGCCGCGGCACGTCGTCGAACGAGTGGACCGTGGTCGACTCGTCCAGCTGCTCCAGCGGCAGGTCCCGCTCCAGCCGCTGCCACGCCTTGGTGCGCACCGCGGTGGGGCACTGCACCGAGTCGACGCCGTGCAGTCCGATGCCGCGCAGGATGAACGGCATGACGCTGGCGGGCAGGTCGGTGCCGCCCGCCATCCCGCACGCCGCGACCGACCCGCGGTAGGAGGTCTGCGCGAGAACGTTGGCCAGCGTGCTGCCGCCGACGGTGTCCACCGCCGCCAGCCAGCGCTGCTTGTCCAGCGGCCGACCGGAACCCTCGGCCAGTTCCTCACGGTCCACGAAGGCGCTCGCGCCCAGTCGGCGCAGGTACTCGTGGGCCTCCGGGCGGCCCGTGGCGGCCGTGACGCGGTGACCCAGGTTCGCCAGGATCGCGACGGCGACGCTGCCGACACCGCCTGCCGCGCCGGTGACGAGCACTTCGCCGTCGAGGTCGGGGGACAGGCCGGCTTCTTCGAGCTCCAGCACGCACAGCATCGCGGTCAGCCCGGCCGTGCCGATCGCCATCGTGCGCAGCTGCGTCAGGGCCTCCGGTTTGCGCACCAGCCAGTCCGAACGCACCCGCTGGCGCTCGGTGTACCCGCCGGGGTGGGTTTCGGACAGGCCGCAGCCGGTCAGCACGACCTCGTCGCCGGGCTCGAACTGCGGGGAGTCCGATGCGGACACGGTTCCGGCCAGGTCGATCCCGCAGACCATCGGGAACCGGCGGGCGATCTTGCCCTTGCCGGTGACGGCGAGCCCGTCCTTGTAGTTCAGCGAGGAGTACCGCACGTCGACCGTGACGTCACCGTCCGGCAGGTCGGTCTCGGAGAGTTCTTCGAACCGGGCCGGACCGTCGCCGTGCGAGACCAGAGCGCGATGGGTTGCCATGCCGCCGTTCTACCCTGGCGGCCGCGGCACCGCCAACACCGGCCACCGTGGACACGATGCTCCGCGCGGCCCGCGCGAGTTGATCGTAATAGCCTGCGAACGGTCAGTTCACACGATGCGATCGAGGAGGGGCAGCTGTGGCGAAGCCTCCGGTTCCCCAAGCGGTGAAAGAACTTCTGGAGAAGCCGAACCCCGCGGTCATCACCAGCGTGCGCCCGGACGGCCAGCCCGTCTCGGTGGCCACCTGGTACCTGTGGGTCGACGGCCGCGTGCTGGTCAACATGGACGAAGGCCGCAAGCGGCTGGACTACCTGCGCAGCGAGCCCCGCACGACGCTGACGGCGCTCGACTCCGACGACTGGTACACCCACATCAGCCTGCAGGGCCGGGTCGTCGAGCTGGTGGACGATCCCGACCTGTCGGACATCGACCGGATCGCCCGGCACTACACCGGGAACCAGTACCACGTGCGGGACCGCAACCGGATCAGCGCGTGGATCGAAGTCGACCGGTGGCACGGCTGGGGCTCGATGGAGAACAAGGACGTCGCGCACCACTAGGAGTCCGTCGACAGGGCTTGCGCAGCGACGCCGGTTGCTCGGGTGATCGCTGCTCAGCGGCTCCGCCGCTGACAAGAGCAAGACCAAGAAGTGAGCGGACCGCCGCCCCGGAGCGCGAGGTCCGCTCACTCGTCGCTGATCGGGTGTGTGCCCATGGCGGTGCGTGCGGTGCTGGTGACGCCGTTGTCCGGAGCGCTGGCGGAATACGGCCGGGCCGGCGCCGCGGGACTGCGGGTGTGGGCCGATCGGTTCGCCGATCCCGGGCCGGTGCGCCTCGCGGTCATCGATGCGCACCCCGATCCGCGGGCGGCCGTGCGGGAGGCCGAACAGCACGAGCCGGACCTGCTGTTCGGTCCGTACGGCAGCGGCCCGATGGCGAAGGTCGCGGCGGCGACCGAACTGCCGGTGTTCAACCACGGCGGCGCACGGTTGGAACCGCGGGAGCACGTGGTGAACGTTCTCGCACCCGCGGCGAGCTACTTCCGCGGGGCGTTGGAAGCGCTGCAGCGGGAAGATCCCGGGATTCGCCGTGTTTCGGTGCTGCACGGCGAAACCGGCTTCGGTCGCGGTGTCGGCCGGGGCGCCGGGAAGACCGCGGAACGGCTCGGTCTTGCCGTCGAGCGCGTTGCCCTGCCCGTCGAACCGCCCGACGCCGACGTGCTGCTGGTAGCCGGCCGGTTCGAGGAAGAACTCGCCGTTGCGCGTCGGCTTCGGCGGGGGAGATGGGCGGCTTTCGTCGGTGCCGGAGTCGATGAAGTCCTCGCGGAACTGGGAGATCGCCGGGAAGGACTTCTCGGCCCCGCGCAGTGGCTGCCGTCCGCCGCGCCCGAACCCGACGAGGGGCCGACAGCGGCGGAATTCGTTGCCGCGTACCGGAATTCGACCGGAACCGAACCGCCTTACCCCGCGGCGCAAGCGTTCGCTTCGGGAATCATCGCCGCCCGCTGCTTGCGCGAGGCCGGTGTACCAGACCGTTCCGGGTTGCTGGCGGCGGCGCGAAGGCTCGACCGCACGACGCTGTTCGGCCGCTTCCGGCTCGATCCTGCGAGCGGGCGGCAAGTCGGGCACCGCGTGCTGACGGTGCAGTGGCAGGACGGCGAGCGGGTCGTGGTGTGGCCGCCGGAGCAGGCGCGCGCGACGCTGCGCCGTCCATGAGCTAGCTGCCGGTGACCGGTTCGATCAGGCTGGAGATCGACGTGGCGACCGCGTCCAGCGCGTGCGTGTCCCGTGTGGACAGTGCGATCACGAACGCGCCCTGGATCAGCGCGAGGATGCTGTCGGCCAAGTCGCCGGTGCTGCTGTCGGTGCGCACGTCGCCGCGTTCGCGGCCGCCTTCGAGCAGGTCGACCAGCTGCTGCTTCCACTGCAGCAGCTGCTCGCCGAGCCGGGCGCGGAACGGCTCCGACGCCGCGGCGACCTCGGTGGACAGCTTTCCGGCGAGGCAGGCGCGCTGGTGGCCGGATTCGACGAACAGCTCCGCCATCTCGCCGAAGTAGCCGGTGATCCGCTCAGCGGTGCGCAGCTCGTCGCGGGCGGACCAGCGCTCCAGCAGCTCGGCCTGGAACCGCCCGTAGCGGTCCAGCACGGCCTGCGCGAAGGCGTCCTTGGAACCGAAGTGGTGGTAGAAGGAGCCCTTCGGCACGCCGGACTCCGCCAGCAACGCGTCCACGCTGGTGCCGTGGAAACCGTTGGCGTAGAGCATCTTCATGCCCTGGCGCAGCAGTCGCTCCTTGTGCGACATCCCCGCCGTGCGCGTCGTGTTCATCCGGTCAGTCCTGTTCCTGGGGAAGCGAGCCTGCTCGGATCCTATCTGTTGACGGTTCCGTCTAGACGACTTAGTCTAGCGCCGCTTCCGATCGCTCGAACCCACCGGGCAGCAGGCAGTTCCGCGCCCGGCCGCGAAACCCCGAAACACAGGAGCGGCAGTGCCCGACCAGGACGAGCCCGGCACCGTGACGATGCGGACCGAGGGCCGCATCGCGGTGATCACCGTTGAGAACGAGGCGAAGAAGAACTCCTACACGCCGGAGATGATCGAGCAGCTCAGCGCGCACCTGACCGCCTTCGACGAGGACGACGAGCTGTGGGCGGCGGTGTTCTGCTCGGCCGGTGAGCACACCACGGCCGGGCTGGACATGCCGAAGTTCTTCGGCCCGGACGCGACGGCGAAACCGCAGCGCGACGACATGGTCGACCCGTTCGGACTCGGCGAGCGGCGCTGCCGCAAACCCGTCATCGCCGTCGTGCAGGGCATCACCTACACCGTCGGCATCGAGATGATGTTGGCTGCCGACATCGTGGTGGCCGCCGACACCGCGCGGTTCCAGCAGCTCGAATCCCGCCGCGGCATCGCACCGCTGGGCGGTGCGCACTTCCGCTACCTCACCCGCACCGGATGGGGCAACGCGATGTACCACCTGATGCTCTGCGAGGAGTTCGACGCGCAGCGCGCGCGGGAGATCGGGTTCGTCCAGGAGGTCGTGCCGTACGGGCGGCACGTCGAGCGGGCCTTGGAACTCGCCGCCAAGATCTGCGAGAACGCGCCGATCGGAATCCGCGCGACGAAGCAGGCGGCGCGCACCTTCATCGACACCGCCGAAGAAGCCGCCATCGCCGAAATCCCCCGCATCCGCGGGCAGGTCTTCGACACCGAAGATTTCGGCGAAGGCATCAAGTCCTTTGTGGAGCGCAGGCCGGCGGAGTTCCGCGGCCGCTGAGCGCACGGCGGGTGCGGCGCAGGCGGGACGCCGCACCCGCTGCGATTCCTACACCGGCTCGGGTTCGGTCAGGGCGTCGATGCGAACGCCGTTGGCGGTGTTGCCCTCTCGTTCGATCATCACTTCGACCAGCACCGGCCTGCTGGTGACCGCGGCCTCCGCGCGCGCCCACTCGATCGCCTCGGCCAGCTCGCCCGGCTCGTCGACCCGGCGGCCCGAGCAGCCGTAGGCTTCCATCACCTTGACGTTGTCCGTGCCGTGCTCGTCGTAGTGGATGTCCACTTCGGTGTTCATGCCGTAGCCTTCCTCGGCCATCCGGATCAGGCCCAGGTACTCGTTGTTGAGCATGATGAGCACGAACGGCAGCCGGTACTGGGCGGCGACGGCGAGTTCCTCCACCAGGAACTGGAACGAGTAGTCCCCGACGACCGCCACGACCTCGGCATCCGGCTCGGCGGATTTCACCCCGATCGCGGCCGGGATCTCCCAGCCGAGCGGCCCGGCCTGCCCGCACACCTGGTAGTGCCGTGGCCGGTGGGTGCGTTGGAACTGCCCGGACCAGATCTGGTAGAGCCCGATCGCGGTGACGAAGTAGGTCTCCGGACCGAAGATCTCGTTGATCTCCTTGAACACCCGCGGAGCCTTGATCGGGGTGGTGTCGTAATCCTCCGGCCGGGTCAGGGTCTTCTTCAACTCACCGATCCGGTCCAGCCACCGCGAGTAGTCCGGCTGCGCTTTTCGCCGCCGTGCCGCGGAGATCAACGCTCGCAGGAACAGCTCGGTGTCCGACACGACGCCGAGGTCCGGGCCGAACACCTTCCCGATCTGCGTCGGGTCGATGTCCACGTGGATGAACTCCCGCTGCCCGCGGTAGACCTCCAGCGCGCCGGTGTGCCGATCGCCGAACCGCGCACCCAGCGCCAGCACCAGGTCGGATTCCAGGAACGACTGGTTGCCGTAGCGCTGGCTGGTCTGGATCCCGGTCATCCCGGCGAAGCGCTCGTGATCCTCCGGGAACGAGCCCTTGCCCATCAGCGTGACCTGCACCGGAATCCCGAGCAGGTCGCTGAGTTCGCGAAGCTGCTCGTGGGCGTCGGCCAGCACCACTCCGCCGCCGGCCAGCAGCAGCGGACGCTGCGCCGCCAGCAGCATGTCCAAGGCGCGTTCCACCCGCGGCTGGTGCGGCTCGACGGGATGCGCGGGAAGCGGTGCGTCCAGCGCCGAATCCCATTCGATCTCCTGGCGTTGGACGTCCAGCGGCAGGTCGATCAGCACCGGGCCCGGTCGACCGCAGCGGGCCGTGCGGAACGCCTCGCGGAAGATCCACGGCGCCTGCGCGGCCTCTTTGACCTGCACCGACCACTTCGTGACGGGTTCGGCGACCGAGACGATGTCGACGGCTTGGAACGCCTCCTGGTGCAGCTTCGACGACACCGCCTGCCCGGTTATGCAGACCATCGGGATGGAGTCGGCCTGCGCGGTGTACAGCCCGGTGATCATGTTGGTGCCCGCCGGGCCGGACGTGCCGACGGCGGTGCCGACGCGGCCGTTGGTGCGCGCCCAGCCGTCGGCCATGTGCGTGGCGCCCTCTTCGTGCCGCACGATCAGATGTTTAATGTCGCGGTGCTGCAGCGCCTGGTACAGCGGCAGGATGGCCGCCCCTGGACAGCCGAAGACGGTGTCCACGCCCTCGGACTCCAGCACGTCGGCGACGGCCTGCATGACAGGGACTTTCGGCATGGTGTAGAAACCCCTCTCGGGTGCGGTCCGCGCACCCAGGCCGGGTGCGGGTGCAGGTGCATCGGTGCTCGGAGCGGGTGGGGCGGTTCGGATGCTTGGCGGCGCTGGACCGCCCACTCGCGGCTGGATCGGCGCATCACTCCCGTCCGCTGAGGCGGGCGATCTGGCGCTGCAGCGCGGAGTGGTCGAGCGCGCCGTCGCCTTGCGCCAACGCCGCTGCCATCAGCTGCGCGGCGACGGCGGTCATCGGGGTGACCACGCCGCGTTCCCGTGCCGCGCTCTGCGCGATGCCGAGGTCCTTGTGGTGCAGTTCGACCCGGAATCCCGGTCCGAACTCGCGATCGCGCATCTTCGCGTTCTTGGCCTCCAGCGCTTTGCTGCCCGCCAGTCCGCCGCCGAGCACGCGGAACGCCGATTCGGTGTCGACGTCGTGGGCTTCCAGGAACGTCAACGCTTCGGCGATCAGGCTCAGGTTGCCCGCGACGATCAGCTGGTTGGCGGCCTTGACGGTCTGCCCGGAACCTGCCGGTCCGACGTGGACGATCGTTTTGCCGACGATGTCGAGGACTTCCCGTGCGGCCGCGAAGTCCTCGGCCGACCCTCCGGCCATGATGGACAGCGCACCGTCGATCGCGCCCTGTTCACCGCCGCTTACCGGGGCGTCCAGCGCCCGGATTCCGCGTTCCGCGGCGGACTCGGCCACTTGCCGGGACACGTCGGGGCGAATGGTGCTGAAATCGATCAGCAGCGCGCCTTCGCGGGCGTGCGCGAGAACGCCGTCCGCGCCGAGCACGACCGCTTCGACGTCCGGGGAGTCCGGCAGCATCGTGGCCACGACATCGGCGTCCTGCACGGCTTCGGCCACCGACGCGGCCGCCTTGCCGCCCCGCTCGACCAACTGGTCCACTTTGGACTTGCTGCGGTTGTAGCCGATCACTTCGTGCCCGGCCGCGGCGAGGTTGGCCGCCATCGGGCCGCCCATGATGCCCAGTCCGACGAAACCGATCCTCATGCGTTGCCTCCGTTCAGCTCGTTGATCCAGTCGAAGCTCGCGGCGCTGGCGCCGCTGGGTTTGTACTCCAGTCCGATGTGGCCTCGGTAGCCGGTTCGGGACAGCGCGCGGAAGTAGTGCGCGAAATCGATCTCACCGGTGCCGGGTTCGTTGCGTCCCGGGGCGTCCGCGATCTGCACGTGCCCGATCGAGTCACCGCTGCGTTCGATCACCGCGGTCGCGTCGTCGCCGTTGACCACGAGGTGGTACAGGTCGAGCAACAACCGCAGATTGCCCACCGGACCGGCCCGGTGCACGCGGTCGATCACCGCCAGCGCGTCGGCCGCGGTCTTGAGCGGGTAAGCGGGTGTTCCGCTGACCGGCTCGATCAGCACGGTCGCGCCGATGCGCTCGGCCGCCCGCGCCGCCCGCACCAGGTTCTCGGTCGCGACTTCGTCCTGCTCGGCGGGTTTCGCCTCGTCGAGGCGGTTTCCGTACAGCGCGTTGAAGGCGCCGCAACCGAGGCGGTCGGCGATGCCGACGGCCACTTCGACGTTGTCGGCGAACTCGCCGGAGCGGGCGGGGTGCGAGAGCACGCCGCGCTCGCCGCCCGGCATGTCACCGGCGAAGAAGTTCAACCCGGTCAGCGACACCCCGGCCTGTTCGATCGCGCGCGCGAACCGGTCCACCTGGTGGTCGGAGGGCACCGGTTCCGGGAACGGCCACCAGAACTCGACCGCGTCGAACCCGGCGGCCTTGGCTGCCGCGGGGCGTTCGAGCAGGTCGAGTTCGGTGAACAGGATCGAGAGGTTGACGGTGTAGCGGCTGGGGTCCATCGGCCACCTGCCTTCATCATGTCGGGAGCGGGTTCCACGATTCGGATTCCGCGGACTCCGCAGAGCGGAATCGCAGTCTATTTCGTAATACGGAAATATACTTTCGTGTGTCGATAGATTAGCGACCCGAGTTTCGGTGGTCAATGACGCGCTGTGATCGCTCGCGGTGTCGGTCGCTGCCGATCTTCGAGTGCCGGTGGCTCGACGACGACCGTCCACAGTGGGCGCCCGATGGGCCGTCCGCGGACGCTGATGTCCGCGCGGCGCTGGTCGTCCGGGGAGCGGCGCCGCTCGGAACGGCCCGGCACGGCGTGCCAGCACACGGCCTTTACCTGCGAATGATTATATGCTTTTCTCGGTTCCATGCCGGGTTCGCGGAATGCCGAGGACACCACCATCGGAGGCTGGCTCACCGGCGCCGCCGGGCGTGCGCGCGACCGCGCGACACTGCTGGTCAACGGTGAAACCATCCGCTGCGGCGAGCTGGACGCGGCGGCCGAGCGACTGGCCGGCGGGTTCGCCGAGCTCGGCTTGCGACCCGGCGATCGCGTCTGCCTGATGATGCGCAGCAGCACCTCCGCGTTGCAGGTGTGGTTCGCCGCGGCGAAGGCGGGTCTGGTCGAGGTGCCGCTGAACGTCTCCAGCGGCCGGTACCTGCTCACCTACTTCCTCCGGCAAGCCGGCGCCAAAGCCGTGGTCTGTGACGCCGAGTTCGAGCCCCTGGTCGCGGAGTGCGCGGCCGAGATACCCGAGATCGTCCACATCGTCGTGCACGGCGAACCCGAAACCGGGCAGCGGCTCGCCGACCTGGCCGCGCGCTCCGCCGGGCCATTGCCCGCGGTGCGGCCTACCGATCCGGCGGTCGTGCTCTACACCTCGGGCACGACCGGCCCGCCGAAAGGGGTCGTGCTGAGCCACCGCGCGAACATCAACCTGGCCAGGCACACCGTCGAGCTGCTCGGCTACACCGCGGCCGACCGGCTCTACAGCGTTTTCCCGCTGTTCCACAGCAATGCCCGCTACTGCAGCGTGATGGCCGCCATCGAGGCGGGCGCCGATCTGGTGCTGGACCGGCGGTTCTCGGCGAGCGGGTTCTGGGACATCTGCCGGGAGCACGGGATCACGGCGTTCAACTACCAGGGCGCGATGCTCAGCATCCTGCACAAGCAGCCGCCGCGGCCGGACGACGCCGACAATCCGGTGCGGCTGGCCTTCGGCGCGCCCTGCCCGCCGGAGATCTTCGCGGACTTCGAGCGCCGGTTCGGGCTGCGGCTCACCGAGATCTACGGCAGCACCGAGGTTTCCATCGTCACCGACATGCCACCAGGCAGGCGCAAGATCGGCACAGCCGGCACGGAGTCGGCGAACTACCAGGTGGCGGTCGTCGATGAGCGCGACGAACCGGTTTCTTCCGGCACCGCAGGGGAAATCGTGGCCAGGCCGAAGAAGCCGGGGTGGATGTTCGACGGCTACCACGACATGCCCGAGGCGACCGCGAAAAGCTGGCGCAACCTGTGGTTCCACACCGGCGACCGCGGTTTCCTCGACGAGGACGGGTTCTTGGTGTTCCTCGACCGGCTCAAGGACACGATCCGGCGGCGTGGCGAGAACATCTCGACTTGGGAGGTCGAGCGGGTCGTCGCCGACCATCCCGCCGTGGCTCAGGCCGCGGCCTACGGCGTGCCGTCCGAACTGTCCGAAGAGGACGTGATGGTCGCGATCGTGGTGCGCAACGGGAAGCTGGTTGAACCGGCCGAGTTGCTGCGGCACTGCACGAGCGGCCTGACCGATTTCGCGGTTCCGCGCTACGTGCGCGTGCTCGACGAGCTGCCGATGACACCGAGCCAGCGGGTGGAGAAGTACAAGTTGCGCGAACAGGGCGTCACCGCCGATACGTGGGACCGGGAGAGCTCATGACCGACGAGCTGCTGCGCTTCACCCGCAACCAGAACGGGAACGTCCTGCTGTTGACGATGGATCGTCCCGAGAAGCTCAACGCCATGGACCGCACCTGGTTCCGCGAGCTGCGGGAGATCATGCAGGAGACCGGGGTGGGCGACGACGTGCGCGCGATCGTGCTCACCGGATCCGGGCGGGCGTTCTCCGCGGGCGGCGACATCGACATGTTCCACGACCTCGCCGGTGACGTGCAAAAGGTGCGCCCGCACCTGAAGCTCGTGTACGAAGCGTTCAACTCGGTGGAACGGTGCGCGGTTCCGGTGATCGCCGCGGTAAACGGTCTGGCCTACGGCGGCGGGACGGAGCTGGCGCTGGCCTGCGATGTCGTGCTGGCCGGGGAATCCGCGCGGTTCGCGTTCAAAGAACCGCACGTCGGACTCATGCCGGGTTACGGGATCGTGCGCGGGCCCGAAGTGATGGGGCGGCATTGGACGCGATATCTGGCTCTGTCCGGAAGGACCATCGACGCGCAACGTGCGGTGCGGGCGGGTCTGGTGCAGGAGGTCCACTCCGACGAGGCGCTGCTCGCCGAGGCGATGGGGCTGGCGGGCGAGATCGCGGCGAACTCACCGCTGTCGGCCCAAGTGGGCAAGTCGTTCATCAACCGCGACGCGGTCGGCGGATTCGCCGAATCCACCGAGGCGACGGCGCTGCTGTTCGGCTCCGACGAACACCGCGCGGCGGTCGAAGAATTCCGACGCGCAAGGGGTCGGTGAGACCTCTTCTGAGACGATGGAGCGAACGGACCGTTGGTCCCAATAGATTGGGCGAGCAGTCCGTTCACTCGGAACGACGCAACGATTGCTCAGAGCGCGAACCGCTCCCTGTCCTCGGCCGCGACGAGGTCCAGGTAGTCCGGGTGCTTGGCGATGAACCCCCGCACGAAAGCGCAGAACGGCTGGACCTTGAGGTTCCGCTGCCGCGCATCGTCCAGGGCGCCCCGGATCAGTTTGCTGCCGAGTCCTTGGCCGGAGTAGGCCGGGTCGATCTCGGTGTGCAGCAACGCCATGAGGTCCCGGTGCAGGTGGTATTCGACGTGCCCCGCGGCCGCGCCGTCGGCGGTGAGCTCGTAACGGGTGCGGTCGGGCTGGTCGTTCACCTCGGTGTGCACGGGACCTCCTCGGTTGCCGGATCGCGAGCTGCTGCGCCCCCATGGTGCTGCTCGGCGGCAGCGGAGGCCACCGGCTGTCAGGCGCATCACTCGGCTGCCTGCGACGCGTGATCAGCCCGTCAGCGGCGATGTCCAGGGGATGACGCGGGACGCCGGAGCGGCCGAGTTCCGGCCACCCCGGCCCCACGATCTTCGATCACGACAACCACGAGCCTGCGAGGGCTCAGTCCGCGATCCGGCACAGCGCGGCACCTTGCGCGATGGAGTCCCCGGCCGCGGCCTCCAGCCCGCGGACCGTCCCGCTCTTGTGCGCGGTGATGGAGTTCTCCATCTTCATCGCCTCGAGCACCAGCAGCAGATCACCGGTTTCCACCTGCTGGCCGTCCTCCGCGGCGATTTTGACGACGGTGCCCTGCATCGGCGCGGTGACCGAGTCGCCCGAGGGCTGGGTGCCCGAACCACGCCGCTTGCGCGCCGGAGCCGGTTTGGCGCGCTGGACGGGGGGAGCCGGAGTCGCCGCGAAATCCGCGGGCAGCTTGACCTCCAGCCGCCGGCCGCCGACCTCGACGACGACCTCACGACCGTCCTGTGTGGACTCAGGAGCCTCCGGCGCGGGAGCGGGCGAGATCGTGTTGGCGAACTCGGTCTCGATCCAGCGGGTGTGCACGTCGAATCCGGATTCCGCGGTGAACGCGGGATCCCGTACCACGGCACGGTGAACCGGCAGCACCGTGGGGATTCCTTCGACCGTCATCTCCTCCAGCGCGCGGCGCGCCCGCTGCAGCGCCTGCGCGCGGGACGCGCCGGTGACGATGAGCTTGGCGAGCAGCGAGTCGAAGTTCCCGCCGATCGTGGTGCCCTCGTCGATGCCGCCGTCCACCCGGACACCCGGGCCGGACGGGGTGCGCAGGCGGGTCACCTTGCCGGGCGCGGGCATGAAGTCGCGTCCCGGATCCTCGCCGTTGATGCGGAATTCGATGGAGTGGCCGACCGGCTCCGGATCGGTGGTGTGCCGCAGCCGCTCGCCCTCGGCGATGCGGAACTGCTCGCGCACCAGGTCCAATCCGGTGGTCTCCTCGGAGACCGGGTGCTCGACCTGCAGCCGGGTGTTGACCTCCAGGAACGAGATCGTGCCGTCCTCGCCGACGAGGAATTCCACCGTGCCCGCGCCGGAGTAGTGCGCTTCGGCGCAGATCGCCCGCGCCGCCTGGTGAATCCGGTCGCGCTGCTCGCCGGTGAGGAACGGGGCCGGGGCCTCCTCGACGAGCTTCTGGTGCCGCCGCTGCAGGGTGCAGTCGCGGGTGCCGACCACGACCACGTTGCCGTGCTGGTCGGCCAGCACTTGGGCTTCGACGTGCCGCGGCCGGTCCAGGTAGCGCTCCACGAAGCACTCACCGCGGCCGAACGCCGAAGCGGCCTCGCGGAACGCGGACTCGTAGAGCTCGGGGATTTCTTCCAGCGTGCGCGCGACCTTCAGCCCGCGGCCACCGCCGCCGGATGCGGCCTTGATGGCGACCGGAAGACCGTGCTCGGTGGCGAACCGCACGACCTCGTCGGCGTCGGCCACCGGGTCCTTGGTGCCCGGCACCAGGGGCGCTCCCGCGCGGTCGGCGATGTGCCGCGCGGTGACCTTGTCGCCGAGGTCGCGGATCGCCTGCGGGGACGGGCCGATCCACACCAGACCGGCGTCGAGCACGGCTTGGGCGAAATCGGCGTTCTCGGACAGGAATCCGTAACCGGGGTGCACCGCATCGGCACCGGAGCGCCGCGCGGCGTCGAGGACCTTCTCGAAGTCCAGGTAGCTGTCCGCGGCGGTCTGCCCGCCGAGGGCGAACGCCTCGTCGGCCAGCCGCACGAAAGGTGCTTCGGCGTCCGGCTCGGCGTAGACGGCCACGCTTGCGATCTCCTCGTCCTGGCAGGCGCGGACCACGCGCACCGCGATCTCGCCGCGGTTGGCGATCAGCACCTTCTTGAGCGCAGCGCTGGGCAGGTCAGCGCTGGACTGGTCGCTGTGAGGCATGTTCGTTCTGCTCCCGCAAGTAGTCGCCGAGCGGTGCTCGGTGTCGGAAACTCCCGCTGCGCGGTGTCGGAAATGCGCGAGGCGCGGTGTTTGATGTGCGCGTCGCGCGGTGTTTGATGCGCGCGTCCGCGCGGTGCATCCTCACCAGGAAGCGGGTGAGGGCGACCAGGCGTTCGGCGGCTGGTAGCCGAACACCTGCCAGCGCGCGGGGGTCGTGGGTCGTGGTTTCGCGGGCTCCGGCGCGGAACCGGCCGCCGCGCCCAGCGCGATCAGCGCCGCGGCGAGCTCGGGATCGTCCGGATTGCCGCGCAGTACCCGGAAGTTCTGCTCGTCGTGCATGTCGGTGTCCACTTCGGTCACATCGGCGGGATGCCGTGCCTGCGGTGCGGCAGGCTCGCCTTCTTGCGGCGCAGCATTTCCAGCGTGCGGGCCAGCACGTGCCTGGTCTCGGCCGGATCGATCACGTCGTCGACCAGGCCGCGCTCGGCCGCGTAGTAGGGGTGCATGAGTTCTTCGCGGTATTGCTCGGTGAGGTCGGCGCGCGCTTGCTCCGGATCCTCGGCCGCGGCGATCTCCTTGCGGAACACGATGTTGGCGGCGCCGTCCGCGCCCATCACGGCGATTTCGTTGCTGGGCCAGGTGAACGACACGTCGGCGCCGATGGAGCGCGAGTCCATCACGATGTACGCGCCGCCGTACGCCTTGCGCAGGATGACCTGCACGCGCGGAACGCTCGCGGAGCAGTAGGCGTAGAGCAACTTGGCTCCATGCCGGATGATTCCCTGGTGCTCCTGATCGGTGCCGGGAAGGAAGCCGGGCACGTCGACGAGCGTCACCAGCGGAATGCCGAACGCGTCGCAGGTGTGCACGAACCGCGCGGCCTTCTCGGACGCGTTGATGTCCAGCGCCCCGGCCAGCGTCTGTGGCTGGTTGGCGATCAGCCCGACTGGGTGCCCGTCGATGCGGGCGAACGCGCACAGCACGTTGTTCGCCCAGTGCTGGTGCACTTCGAGGTAGTCCCCGTCGTCGGCGACCTCGTCGAGCACCGCGCGCATGTCGTAGGAGCGGTTCGGTTCGGCGGGCACCAGCTCGGTCAGCGAGTCGTTGCGCCGGTCGGCGGGGTCGCCGCTGTCGCTCACCGGCGGCGTTTCCTGGTTGTTGGACGGCAGCAGCGAAACCAGGTACCGCACGTCCTCGAGGCATTCGCGCTCGTCGTCGTGCACGAACGCGGCCACTCCGGACCGGGTGGAGTGCACGTCGGCTCCGCCGAGCTCGTCGTGCGTGACCGCTTCGCCCGTGACGGCCTCCACCACCTCGGGACCGGTGATGAACATCTGCGAGATGTCCCGCACGATGAACACGAAATCCGTCAGCGCGGGGGAGTAGGCCGCGCCACCGGCGCACGGTCCGAGCATCACGCTGATCTGCGGGATCACCCCGGAAGCACGGACGTTGCGGCTGAAGATGCCGCCGTAGCCGGCCAGCGCCGTGACGCCCTCCTGGATCCGGGCGCCCGCGCCGTCGTTGAGGCTGATCAGCGGCGCACCCGCCGTCTCGGCCATGTCCATGATCTTGTGGATCTTCTGCGCGTGCGATTCGCCGAGCGAGCCGCCGAAAACGCGGAAGTCGTGCGCGTAGACGAACACCGTGCGGTCGTCGATCTTGCCCCAACCGGTGATGACGCCGTCGGTGTGCGGGCGGTTGCGTTCCAGTCCGAAACCGGTGGCGCGGTGCCTGCGCAGTCCTTCGACCTCGACGAACGAATCAGCATCGAGCAGGGCCTCGATCCGTTCCCGGGCGGTGAGCTTGCCCTTGGCGTGCTGGCGCTCGGTGGCCTTCTCGCCAGGTCCGTCGTGGACGGTCCGGCGCTTTTCGTGCAGCTGGTCCACTCGGGAACGCATGTCCTGGGGGATGGACGTCTCCGGCGGTGCCGGAGTGCTGTCCTGGGCGTCGTTGACGCGGGTCATGGAAGAACTCTGCCAATCAGGGAAGCAGGGGCGATCATGGATGAGCGGCCGATCGAGGAGCGGCCGACATGTTGGCTCGACACCGTCCGATGAGGACCGATGCGATCGATTTGCTGCACCGTCCGGCACCCGCACCGGACATCGTCCGGGACGGGCGCCGAGCGGCGAGGATTTTCCGGAGGCGGAGGGAAACGCGGTGGTCAGCCTCCGCCAGGCGCCCCGTTGCGCGGTCGTTGCGGCACCCGCGGTCCCGCGGATGCCGCGATCTCAGGCGGGGACCGGGGTTTCGCGGTCGGTGACCAGCCGGGCCCGCCGCTGCCCGTGCCCGCTCGCCTGCTCGAAGGCGTACCCGATCCGCAGCAGGTCGAGATCGCGCTGCGGCGGGCCGACCAGCTGCACGCCCATCGGGAGCCCGCTTTCGGTGAAACCGGCCGGTACCGACAGCGCGGGCAGGCCGGTGACCGAGACCCACGAGCACGAGCGCATCCAGTCGAGGTAGCTCTCCTGCGGGATTCCCGTGATGCGCTGCGGGAATTCCTGCGCGAGGTCGAACGGCGCAACTTGGCTCACCGGCAGCGCCAGCACGTCGTAGTGCTCGAAGAACGCCTGCATCGTGTGGAACAGCTTGGTGTGCAGCATCGCGGCCCTGCCGATGTCCGGCCCGCTGAGCCTGCGGCCGTGCTCGATGTTGCGCGCCAGGCTGGACTTGACGTGCTCGCGGTGCTTGTCGAACAGCTCGCCCAGGGTCATCTCCAGGCTCCAGGACCGCAGCACCTGGAACGCTTCGTCGGCGCCGGTGAAGTCCGGGCAGGTGTCGTCGACCTGGCAGCCGAGTTCCTCGAACACGGCCGCCTGGCGCTGCACCAGCTCGGCGGCCTCCGGCTCCACCGCCAATTCCCCGCCGAAGTCGGGGGAAACGGCGACGCGCAGTCCGCGAACATCGCTTTGCAGCGGCACGGCGAACTGCTCGCCCGGATCGTTCAGCGACTGCGGGCAGCGCTGGTCCGGCCCGGCGATCACGGACATCGCAAGCGCCACGTCGGACACCGAGCGGGCCATCGGCCCGTGCACGGTCAGCCGGTCCCAGCCGTACTTCGCGCGGATCGGCACCCGTCCCGGGGAGGGCCGGAACCCGACGACGTTGCAGAACGCCGCGGGGAACCGCAGCGAACCGCCCATGTCGCTGCCGTCGGCGAGGGGATGCATCCCGGCGGCGAGAGCGGCCGCGGCACCGCCGCTGCTCCCACCCGGCGTGCGGGTGAGGTCGTAGGGGTTGCGGGTCGGTCCGAACAACGGGTTGAACGTGTGCGCCCCGGCGGAGAACTCCGGGACGTTGGTCTTGCCGATGGTGATCGCGCCCGCGGCCCGCAACCGCTCGACGATCAGCTCGTCGCGCTTCGGGGTGCGGTCCCGCAGGATCGGCGAACCGGATGTCGTGCGGATCCCGGAGGTGGCGTGGGTGTCCTTGTGCGCGATGGGAATTCCGTGCAGCGGGCCCACTTCGGCCCCCGACGCGAGCTGATCGTCGGCGGCGCGGGCCTGCTCCATCGCCTGCTCGGCGACGAGGGTGACGATCGCGTTCACGTGCGGGTTGAGTTGCTCTACCTGGTCGAGGTGGCTTCGCACCACCTCGCGGGCGCTGAGCTCGCCGGACCGCACAGCGGCGGCGAGTTCACCCGCGGTTTGCCAGTGGACGGGGGTCATTGTTTCCTCCAGCGCAGCCGGCGACGGCCCGCGCGGCGGTGAGCGGGCTGGAGTCGGAGCGGACGACGTGAGCAACGCTAAAGACGAAATTTTGCGAAAAGTTGAACAGGGGGCGCACAGCGTCATAATCAGGACACCGCCGGACAATCGTGCGGTATCGCGACCTGCGAGGATAATCTTCCGCGCGGCATTGAGTGACTTCGACCACGCCCTATTGGGTGCACCGCGGAGAGTACTGGATTTCCGGCTGGATTCGGCTCGGATCAGTGCGCGGAAGCGTTCAGGTGCCTGGCCATTTCGAGTCCTGCGGTGTGGGCGTGACCTGCTGCGATCGCTTCGGCGATGCGTGCGTGCTCGGCCGCGGCCGACCCGCTGCGGGGTTCGCAGGTCGGGCTTTCCGCGTATTCCGCGGCTTCCCGCGCGAAATCGGCCAGCAGCGGGTTGTGCGCCGCCTCGCGCACCGTTTCATGAAAATGTTCTAATATTCCTTGACCGTTCGCGGTCGCTGCCGGGTCAAGGCTCGCGAGATCGCTGTCACCGCGATTCCGCGCGGCGAGTTCGGCGAGCTTCACCTCCAATGCCCGGTGCGCCTCGACCGCGGTCTCCGCGGCGTCCCGATCCGTGCGCGGTTGCGCGCCCGCCGCGTCCAGGTCGGTCCGGAGGTAGGTGCCGTTGCCGTGGCACACCTGCACGACGCCCTCGGATTCCAGTGCCACGACGGCTTGTTTGACCGAAGCGCGGCTCACGCCCAGCAGTTCGGCGAGCCTGCGTTCCGGTGGCAGGCGATCGCCCGTGCGCAGCCCCTCCGCGGCGATGTGCTCGCGCAGTTGGGCCAGCACCTGCTCGTAGAGCCGGGAGCGGTTCACTTCGCGGAAAACGGTCGGCAAGTCGCACCTCGCTGGAGTCGGGCACTTCGGACGATCCCGAACTTAGACAGCCGAAGTGGCCGAGTGGCTGAACCAACTGTGACGCGCCGGTTAACAGAGCTCGCGCAAGGATGAGATCTGCCGCACAGGACGACGTCCTATGTGGACCGTCCGTGCGACCCGGTCGGGTGCGGAGCACGGCGCTGCTGGTGCCTCGCGCGGCGAGGTATTGCGGAGCACCGGCCGGATTCAGTGCAGCCGGTCGCTGTTGTCCAGGATGGCTGCGGAAAGCGCCGCGGCGGGCCCTTCGTCCGTGCCGTCACCACCCAGCAGCACGAACTCGACCTCTCCCGGATCGGGAAGCCGGGCGTGCGCGGGCAGCTGGCGCAATCCTTCCGGCACCAGGCTGCGAGCGTGCACCGCAACCCCCAGCCCGGCCAGTGCCGCGGCGCGCAATCCGCTGAAGCTCCCGCTGGTGCACGTGATCCGCCACGAAAGCCCTTGCCGTTCCAGCGTTTCCAGCGCCTGCGCGCGGGTGATGCTCGGCGGCGGGTACAGGATCAGCGGCACCGGCTCGCCCGGATCCAGCGACAGATCCTCGCGCCCGATCCACA
>NZ_JAFRFW010000522.1:0-3778 GCF_017434145.1 Saccharopolyspora sp.
CAGGTTGGCCAGCCCGGCAGCGACCGCGACCGGGTTCCCGGCCAAGGTGCCCGCCTGGTACACCGGCCCGGTCGGCGCCAGCAGCTCCATCACGTCGGCGCGGCCGCCGAACGCCGCGGCGGGCAGGCCACCGGACATGACCTTGCCGAAGGAGTAGAGGTCGCCTGCCACGCCGTCCAGGCCGAACCAGCCCGAAGCCGAGACCCGGAAGCCGGTCATCACCTCGTCCATGATCAGCAGCGCCCCGGCGGCGCTGGTGATCTCGCGCAGCGCCGCGTTGAAGCCGGGCTGCGGAGCGATCGCGCCCATGTTGCCCGCGGCGGCCACGGTGATCACGCACGCGATGTCGTCGCCGTGCTCGGCGAACGCGGTGCGCACCGCGTCGACGTCGTTGTACGGCAGGACGATGGTGTCCGCGGCCTGCGCGCCGGTGACCCCCGGCGTGCTCGGCAGCCCCAGCGTCGCCAGTCCCGAACCGGCTCCTGCCAGCAGCGAGTCGACGTGCCCGTGGTAGCAGCCCGCGAACTTCACCACCTTGCGCTTGCCGGTGAACGCGCGCGCCAGCCGCACCGAGCTCATCGTGGCCTCGGTGTCGGAGTTGACCAGCCGGACCTGCTGCACCGGCTCGACCCGGCGGATGATCTCGGCGGAGAGCTCGATCTCACCGACGCCCGGCGTGCCGAACGACAGCCCGCTGCCCGCGGCGTCCTGCACGGCCTTGACCACGTCCGGATGCGCGTGCCCGTTGACCATCGGCCCCCACGAGGAGACGAGGTCGACGTACTCGTTGCCGTCGGCGTCCCACATGCGAGGGCCTTCGGCGCGCACCATGAACCGCGGGGTGCCACCGACGGACCGGAAGGCGCGCACCGGGGAATTGACGCCACCCGGGGTGACTTCCTGCGCTCGATCGAACAACTCCCGCGAACGGGGCGCCGCAGAATTCGGGTTGCCAGGGGTTTCGGCTGTCACGCCTCCAGTCTGACAGGCCGCGGAGTGTGCGTTGCCGCACCCCGCGCGGGCCCCGGCCGTCAGCGGCGCGGTCCGCGGGAGCGGCGCACCCGCCATGCCAGCATCGACTGCCGGACCACGTCGATCACGGCGAAGGCCGCCGCGGTCGCGGCGGTGACGCTGAGCCCGACCCAGTTGCCCGCGATCCGGGTCGAGTGCATCGGTGCCCCGTCCGCACCCGGCACCTCGACGCTCGATCGCGACTCGCCCCAGCACCACCACGCGGCGAACACGAGCGCGATGATCAGCAGAACTTCCCCGGCTGCGATGGCCAGCCGCCACGGCTGCGCCAGCCGCCCGGCCGGGGCAGCGGTGTTCGCGGTGTCCTCGTGCGGCATCGGCCCGTCGGCCGAACACGGTTCCGGAAACGTCACGCCACGCAGGGTCTCACGCGGTCGTGCGAACCGACGCCGCGTCGTGGGTCCACGGCTCCGCCCGAGTCCGGCTCTTGATCTCTGCCCGGTCCGCGGCGCAGCCGCTGAGCAGCCGCCCCTAGGGCTCGACCAGCAGCGGCCGCAGTTCCTCGAGCAAAGCTGCGGGGTCCTTGGCCCAGGCCAGCACTACGCGGTCGTCCGCTAACCGCAGCGGAATCTCGCCCATGCCCTTCGGCGGGGTGAAACCGCCGCCCAGCACCGGCACGCCCATCGGCGCTCCCACGTCGGTGATCGCGGCGATCCGCGCGATCTCCAGATCTTCCCGGCCGACCGTGAGCAGCGTCGGCGTCAACAGCACCAGCAGCGCGCGTCGCCGCGCGTACACCCACGCCGCGGCCGCCACGCCCAGCACTCCGGCCAGCAGCAGCCACGCGGCGAGGTTCACGACACCGGGTGTGAGGAGTTCGACGAGCAGTCCGCAGCCGGCGAAGACCGGCCCCCACGCGACGGGCCACCAGGTCGAACCGTCCTCGGCGTAGAGGACCGGGCCGGTTTCGGCGTCACTCATGCTCGCCGGTCACCCGTTCCGTTCCGGTCTTCGACCAGCAGCACCACGCCGCCGCGCCGCCGAGCACCAGCACGATGAGGTTGACCACGGTCAGGGATTGGCTGCCGAGCATCATCACCACCTGCACCGCCAGCAGCACGGACACCCCGATCCTGGACCACGGCCGCCGGGTCAGGATCAGCAGCCCCAGCACGACGTATCCGGCGGCGAAGACCACCGCGATGCCGGTGTTGATCAGCAGCAGTTGCAGCGTCCGGTCCGCCGCCTGCTCGGGTGCCGCCGCGTGGTTGGCCACCAGCTGCTGCTGCAGCGCGGACCGTCCCGCCCACGAGAAGGCCGTCTGCACGAGCAGGAAGGCCGCCAGCGCGCACCAGAGCCCGACGCCCGCGCGCACCGCCTGCGGCGCGGTGTTCGCGGCGCTCACCGGTACGACCTCGCTGCGAAGTACCACTGCGAAGGCTTGAGGTAACTGAGCACGATGAACGCGGCCATCGCGACGAGTTCCAAGGCGCTGCGCGCGTAGCCGAGCGCGACGAGGCCGGCGGGTTCGACCACGCCGGGCGGCAGTTCACCCTCGCCCCAGCCCGAACCGCCGACGATCAGGCCGGACAACGCGGCGAGCACCCAGACCGCGGCGAACACGGTGAGCGTGACCCGCGCCCAGTTCCGGCCCGCGCGGAGGCTGAACCCGAAGATGATCCACAACGCGGTCAGCACCACCAGCACGACCGTGGCGACCACGAAGAACGCCACGAGCACGTTGGCAGCGGTCTGCGCCGCCAGTTCTTGCTGCCCGCCTGCGAACTCCGCGGCCAAGAGTTCCCGCGTGAAGCCCTGGGTCTGGAAGAAGCTCACCGCGTAGAGCACCGTGGCCACCACCGGCACCACCACCGCGAGCCAGAACGCGGCTTCGACGGTTCCCGGCCTGCGCGGCTGGCCCGGATCCGGTGCGGACGGCGCCGCGTACGGGTCGGCCTGCTGGTATTGCGGGTAGCCGCCCGGCTGCTGCGGAAATCCACTCGGTGGCGGCTGCTGGCCGCGCTGCTGCCCAGGATCGTGCGGTGACGTCACGTGCAGAACAGTAGAAATCCGGCAAGGTCGCTGTCCACCTGTTCGATCAACATCACCGGTTCGCGAGCACCTGGCGTGCCGATCAGGGGCGGTAGGTGAAGTGATCGCGCGCCGAGCTCGCGAACATGCACAGCACCGTCGCGCTCAGCGCCACGACCTGCGCCGCCTCCAGCACCACGTACAGCGGGCCGTACGGGTTCTTGCCCACCAGCGCCAGCAGGCTCGAGACCGCCCACACGAACGCGATGGAGGTCAGCACCAGTCGTGCCCACTCGCGGCCGCGGAGCATCGCGAACAGCAACAGCGACCACAACGCCGCCGCGAGCACGGCCATCGCCACCAGGCCGCCGAGGATGCCGAGGTAGACGCTGCGGACGTCGCCGCCGGTGAGCAGGAACTCGGCGTCTCCGAGCATCCGCAGCAGCAGGTCGTCGGAGGCGACGCATTGCACCGCCAGCAGCGCCGAGCCGATCATCACGTCGACCACGCCGAGCCAGAACGCAGCGGTCACCGGCCGCGGGCGGCCCGCATCGGGCTCGCCGACCCAAGCCGGGGAATCGACGGCGCCGGTCTGCGGCCAGGGCGACGCTTGCAGCGCGCCGGAACCGCCGGGCGAGGAATCCGAGTCCAGTTCCGGCCGGGAATCCTGCGAGCTGTTCACATCATCGAGCGTAGATCAGAACAGCCGGATGCTCCCGCGCCGAAATAGCGGGAAACCCCACTACCGGAGGAACGGCGGCCCCTGCATCGGCGG
>NZ_JAFRFW010000049.1:0-3040 GCF_017434145.1 Saccharopolyspora sp.
CGCCGCGGCGGAAGTCGCCGGGCAGCTCCGGCTCACTCCGTGGCGGACCCTGGTGCTGCCGGGAATCCCGCGCGGTGAAGCCGCAACGCTACTGTCCGAACTGGACTCCGCGGGGCTGGTCGTGGACGAGTCCGCGCCACTGGCCGGAATCACCGCGTGCACCGGCAGCCCCGGCTGCGCGAAATCCTTGGCGGACGTCCGCACGGACGCCGCGCGCACCGCGCGTCCCGGGGAGCTGCCGGTGCACTGGGCGGGCTGTTCCCGCCGGTGCGGGCGGCCCGCGGGTCGCGGAGTGGAAGTGCTGGCCACCGAGGCCGGCTACGAGGTCGGCGGGAAACCGGCCGGCAGCGAACCGACCGCCGCGCTCGAAGCGGCACGGAGGGCACTGTGAACACCGGTCGCTACGAGTACGTCCGCGAAGGCCCGGAGATCTACCGCCGTTCCTTCGCCACGATCCGCGCCGAGGCCGAACTGGACGGGATGCCGCCGGAGGTCGCCGGGGTCGCGGTCCGCATGATCCACGCTTGCGGCATGGTCGACCTGGTCGCCGATCTGGCCTGGTCGCCGAACGCGGTGCTGGCCGCTCGCGAGGCGTTGCGCGCGGGCGCGCCGGTGTTCTGCGACGCGGAGATGGTCGCCGCCGGAGTCACCCGGCGCCGCCTCCCGGCCGCCAACGACATCGTCTGCACCCTCGGTGACCAGCGAGTTCCCGAGCTGGCGCAGCAACTCGGCACCACCCGCAGCGCCGCCGCGATGGAGCTGTGGGCCGACCGCCTGGAAGGTTCCGTCGTGGCCGTGGGCAACGCGCCGACCTCGTTGTTCCGGCTGCTGGAGATGGTCGACGAAGGCGCCGGGCGGCCCGCGGCCGTGCTCGGTCTGCCGGTCGGTTTCATCGGCGCCGCCGAGTCCAAGCAAGCACTGGCCGAACATCCCGCGCTGGAGCACCTGGTGGTGCACGGCCGCCGGGGTGGCAGCGCGATGGCGGTGGCCGCCGTCAACGCGATCGCGAGCGAACAGGAGTGAGCAGCACCGTGGAGCAGGCAGGCAGGTTGTTCGGCGTCGGACTCGGACCCGGTGATCCGGAGCTGGTGACCGTGAAGGCCGCGCGGCGCATCCGCGAAGCGGACGTGATCGCTTACCACAGCGCGCGGCACGGCCGCAGCATCGCGCGCGGGGTCGCCGAACCGTACCTGCGGTCCGACCAGGTCGAAGAGCCGCTGGTCTACCCGGTGACCACGGAGACCACGAACCACCCGGGCGGCTACCAGGGCGCGATCGACGAGTTCTACGCCGACGCCGCCGAGCGGCTCGCCGCGCACCTGGCCGCGGGCCGCGACGTGGCGCTGCTGTGCGAGGGCGACCCGTTCTTCTACGGCTCCTACATGCACATGCACAAGCGGCTGGTGGACCGGTTCGAGGTCGCCGCGGTGCCGGGGGTGACTTCGGTCAGCGGAGCCGCCGCGTCGCTCGGGCGCCCGCTCGCCGAGCGGGACGAGGTGCTGACCGTGCTGCCCGGCACGCTGGAGCCGGAGAAGCTCGCCGAGCAACTGGCCGCGACCGACGCGGCCGCGGTGATGAAGCTGGGCCGCACGTTCGAGGGCGTGCAGCAGGCGTTCGAGCAGGCAGGACGGCTGGACGAGGCGTACTACGCGGAGCGCGCCACCACCGACCGGCAGCGCTTGCTGCCGTTGCGCGATGTGGATCCGGAATCGGTGCCGTACTTCTCGCTGGCGCTGCTGCCGAGCCCGGTGAACGCGGACAGCCCGATCAACCTCACCGCGGCCGATGGCACCCCCCACGTGCGGGAAACCGTTGCGGCTGAAGAACTTCCCGCGCCGAGCGGGCCCGGTGAGCTGGTGGTCGTCGGCCTCGGTCCCGCTGGTCCGCAGTGGACGACTCCGGAGGCGGCCACGGCCGTCGCCGCCGCCGACGACCTCGTCGGCTACGGCCCTTACCTGGACCGGCTGCCGTCGAATCCGCGGCAGCGCAAGCATTCCTCGGACAACCGCGTCGAGTCCGAACGCGCGGAGTTCGCCCTCGACCTGGCGCGGGCCGGATCGCGGGTCGCCGTGGTTTCTTCCGGTGATCCGGGGGTTTTCGCGATGGCCACGGCGGTGCTGGAGGTCGCCGCCGAGGAGCGGTTCGCCGACGTGCCGGTGCGGGTCCTGCCCGGACTGACCGCTGCGCAAGCGGTGGCGAGCCGGGCCGGGGCGCCCCTCGGGCACGACTACTGCGTGCTGTCGCTCTCGGACCGGTTGAAGCCGTGGGAGGTCATCCTCGAGCGCTTGGAGGCCGCGGCGAAGGCGGATCTGGCGCTGGCGATCTACAACCCGGCTTCGCGCAGCCGCACCTGGCAGGTCGCCGCGGCCCGCGATGCGCTGCTCAAACACCGTTCGCCGGAGACGCCGGTGATCGTCGGCCGGGACGTGGGCGGGCCGGAGGAGTCCGTGCGCACGGTGCCGCTCGGCGAGCTTGATCAGTCCGATGTGGACATGCGTTGCCTGCTGGTGGTCGGTTCTTCGATGACTCGCGAGGCGAGCGGCAGGGTGTTCACGCCGCGCCGCTACCCGTCGTGAACCCAGCGCACCGCTTCATCCACTGTGGACACAGCCGGTACCGGCGGTTCCGGTGGGCGTTGCACCAGCACGACCGGGATGCCGAGCTCGTCGGCGGCGTCCAGCTTCGCGCTGGTCAGCTGCCCGCCGCTGTTCTTGGTGACCAGCACGTCGATGCGCTGCTCGCGCAGCAGCGCCACCTCGTCGTCGAAGCTGAACGGGCCGCGTGCGAGCAGCGTCGTGGTGTTCGGCGGCAGCGGCGGGTCCGGCGGATCCACGGCGCGCAGCAGGAAGCTCAGGTCCAGGTGCGCGAAGTGGCTCAGCCCCTGGCGCCCGGTGGTGAGGAAGATGCGTTCGCCGAGCGCGGGCAGCGCAGCGGCGGCTTCGTCCAAAGAGGTCACCAGGTGCCAGCCCGGACGCGGTTCCCAAGCCGGTCGGCGCAGCACCAGCAGCGGCACGCCCGCCGCTGCACAGGCGCGCGCGGC
>NZ_JAFRFW010000523.1:0-2539 GCF_017434145.1 Saccharopolyspora sp.
AGACGTCTCCAGCATCCTCGACGCGCTCGACGCCGCGAAGGGCAAACCGGACCAGCCGACGCTGATCGTGCTGCGCACCGTCATCGGCTACCCCGCCCCGAACAAGATGAACTCCGGCAAGGCGCACGGCGCCGCGCTGGGCGGCGACGAGGTCGCCGGGATCAAGAAGGAGCTGGGCTTCGACCCGGAGAAGTCCTTCGAGATCTCCGACGAGGTGCTCTCGCACGCCCGCCAGGTCGTCGATCGCGCCAAGACCTCCCACGCCGAGTGGCAGAAGAGCTACGACAACTGGGCCGCGGCGAACCCGGACCGGGAGGCGCTGCTCAACCGCATGCGCACCCGCGAGCTGCCCGCGGGCTGGCAGGAGAAGCTGCCCAGCTGGGAGGCCGATGGCAAGGGCATCGCCACCCGCAAGGCATCCGGCGAGATCCTCGGCGCGCTGGCCGACGTGCTGCCGGAGCTGTGGGGCGGCTCGGCGGACCTCGCCGAGAGCAACAACACCACGATGAAGGGCGTCGACTCGTTCGGCCCCGCGCACATCTCCACCGAGATGTGGCCGGCCCAGCCCTACGGCCGCACGCTGCACTTCGGCGTCCGCGAGCACGCGATGGGCTCGATCCTCAACGGCATCGCGCTGCACGGCGGCACCCGCCCCTACGGCGGCACGTTCCTGATCTTCAGCGACTACATGCGCCCGGCCGTGCGGCTGGCGGCGCTGATGCGCGCCCCGGTCGTCTACGTGTGGACGCACGACTCGATCGGCCTCGGCGAGGACGGCCCGACGCACCAGCCGATCGAGCAGCTCTCCGCGCTGCGCGCGATCCCCGGCCTGTCGGTGGTCCGCCCGGCGGACGCGAACGAGACCGCGCACGCCTGGAAGGCCGTGCTGGAGGACACCAGCGGCCCGGCCGGGCTGGCGCTGACCCGGCAGGGCGTGCCGACCCTGGAGGGCACCGACGCCGATGGCGTGGCCAAGGGCGGATACGTGCTGGCCGAGGCGGCCAACGGCGCGCCGGAGCTGGTGCTCATCGCCACCGGTTCGGAGGTGCAGCTCGCGGTCGAGGCCAGGAAGATCCTCGAGGACGAGGGCGTTGCCACTCGTGTGGTGTCCATGCCGTGCGTGGAGTGGTTCGACCGGCAGGACCGGTCCTACCGCGAGCAGGTGCTGCCGCCGTCGGTGCGCGCCCGGGTCGCGGTCGAGGCGGGCATCGCCCAGTCCTGGTACCGGTTCGTCAAGGACGCGGGTGAGATCGTCTCGATCGAGCACTTCGGCGCTTCGGCGGACTACAAGACCCTGTTCGAGAAGTTCGGGTTCACCACCGGCGCGGTCACCGACGCCGCCCGGCGGAGCCTGGACAACGCGCGCTCCCAAGCGTGAGTGGAGGTAGTGCAGTGACCGAGAACCAGAACCTCACCGCGCTCAGCGATGCGGGCGTGGCGATCTGGCTGGACGACCTGTCCCGCCAGCGGATCACGTCCGGCAACCTGACCGAGTTGATCAACGATTACGCGGTCGTGGGCGTGACCAGCACCCCGACGATCTTCGCGAAGGCGCTGTCGAACGCCGCCGACTACAACGACCAGGTCCGCGACCTGGCCGCCCGCGGCGCCGGGGTGGACGACACGGTCCGCGAGCTGACCACCAAGGACGTGCGCGACGCCGCCGACGTGTTCCGCAACGTCTACGAGGCGGGTGCGGACGGCCGGGTCTCGCTGGAGGTCGACCCGCGGCTGGCGCACGACACCGAGCGCACCGTCGCCGAGGCGCTCGAGCTGTGGAAGGCCGTGGACCGGCCGAACCTGATGGTGAAGATCCCCGCCACCGTGGAGGGCCTGCCCGCGATCACCCGCGCGCTGGCCGAAGGGGTCAGCGTGAACGTGACGCTGATCTTCTCGGTGGAGCGCTACCGGGACGTCATGGACGCCTACCTGGCCGGTCTGGAGCAGGCCAAGGCCAACGGCCACGACCTGGCCAAGATCGCCTCGGTGGCGTCGTTCTTCGTCTCCCGGGTGGACGCCGAGATCGACAAGCGGCTCGACGGCGTCGAGGGCGGCGCGGACCTGCAGGGCAAGGCCGCGATCGCGAACGCGCGGCTGGCCTACGCCGCCTACGAGGAGGTCTTCACCTCCGACCGGTTCAAGGCGCTGGCCGCCGCCGGCGCGAAGCCGCAGCGCCCGCTGTGGGCCTCGACCGGCGTGAAGGACCCGTCCTACTCCGACACCCGCTACGTCGACCAGCTGGTGGCGCCGAACACGGTCAACACCATGCCGGAGGCCACCCTGTTCGCCACCGCCGATCACGCGCAGGTCGCCGGTGACCAGGTCAGCGGCACCAAGGACGCCTCGCAGCGGGTGTTCGACGAGCTGACCGATGCGGGCATCGACCTCGACGACGTGTTCGCGGTGCTGGAGCGCGAGGGCGTGGAGAAGTTCGAGAAGTCCTGGGAGGAACTGCTCGACACGGTGCGCGAGCAGCTCGACCAGGCCGGGAAGTAACCGGCTCGGCCGGGGTGCGCGGGTCCGCCGGGCTCGCGCACCC
>NZ_JAFRFW010000050.1:0-6039 GCF_017434145.1 Saccharopolyspora sp.
CGAGCGCTGCGAGCGGGAGCTGAAGGCAGGCGGGATGCACGCGCGCCGCGCGGTCGACCTCACCGGACTCACCGCGCAGGAGACCGCGGTCGCGCGGCTGGTCGCGGCGGGAATGAGCAACAAGCAGGCCGCGGTCGAGCTTTACGTGTCGGTGAAGACGGTGCAGTACCACCTGACCCGGATCTACGGGAAGCTCGGCATCGGCTCCCGCGGCGAACTGGCCGCCAGGTTCCGCGACGAACCGGAGTGAGCGCTGCGGCGAACTTGGCGTTCCCGCACTCACCAGCTCCTTTAGGCTGGCCGTCATGGAGGCGGCTGACTGGGAGTTCACGGGGCGCCCGCCGGATGCGCGCCTCGACGGCCTCGTACTGCGCTACGCGGGATACGCGATCTCCTCCGCGCAGCAGCTGCGGCGACGTGAACTGCCGACCACCACGCTGCCACTGGTGATCTCCTTCGGCGACCCGTTCGTACTGGACGGCGAGCCGATCGCCGCGTTCACCGGCGGCTTGCAGGAATCCAGCGTGCTCACCGGCTGGCCCACCCGAGTGCGCGGCGTGCAGGTCGACCTCTCGGTCCTCGGGGCGCGGCTGCTGCTCGACGTGCCGATGTCCGCGCTCACCGGCCGCATCGTGGCGTTGGCCGACGTGCTCGGGCCACTGGCCGACCGGCTCACCGAACGGTTGCAAGAACTACCCGATTGGTCGTCCCGGTTCGCCTTGCTCGACGAGGTCTTCCTCGCGCGCCTCGCCGCAGCCCGCTCCCCCGGACCCGCGTTGACTTGGGCATGGCGGTGCATTCGCGACAGCGGCGGCAACCTCGACATCACCCGGCTGGCCGCTGAACTCGCCTACAGCAGGCAGCACCTGAGCACCCGCTTCCGGCACGCCTTCGGCGTCGCCCCGAAGACGTTCACCCGGCTGCGGCGCTTCGAGCGGGCAGCCGACCTGGTGGAGGACGGCAGGCTACCGCTGGCGGAAGTGGCAATGCGCACCGGCTACAGCGATCAGGCGCATTTCAACCGGGAGTTCCGGCGGCTCGCAGGCAGCTCTCCCCAGCAACACCTGCGGCTGCGCCGCTCGGAACCGACCGACGACGAATGGCCCTGAGCTGACAAACGTCCAATACAGCCGGCTTCCGGCAGCCATACGTTGATGGCGTCAGCGATCGCACGTCAACGAGGAGCACACCATGCCCGACGGCATCCCCACACCCAGCGTCATTCCCTACCTGCTCTACAAGGACCCCGCCCGCATCCGGGATTTCCTGGTCGAAGCGCTGAGCTTCACCGAAGTCGCCACCCATCGGAGCCCGGAAGGCGAGGTCGGCAACATCGCGCTGCGCATGGGGGACAAGTTCGTGATGCTCAGCCGCGCCCAACCGGACATGGGGCTGGCCGCGCCCGGCGATCTACCCGCGGTACACGCGGGGACCATGGTTTACGTCGCCGACGTCGATGCGCACTACCACCGGGCCAAGTCCGCGGGTGCGACGATTTGGTACGAGCCTGCGGACATGCCGTACGGGCAGCGGGAGTACGGGGTGCGCGACCCGGAGAACGGCTTCTGGTGCTTCGGGACATTCCTGCCGGGAAGCGGACTGAGCCCGGGCTGACGCGGTTTGCGTAGCGGATCGCTCGGCGGTTTCGGCTGCTCGGGAAATCGCCGGAAGCGGCTTCGCCGCTTCTTGCCCAGAACCTAGCGGCGGTCAATCGAGACCCCGGAAAGGCGCCGGTGGCTTCCGCAGCGGCGCCCCGGAATCAAGTGCGAGCCGCTCAGCCCGCTTGTTCACCGATCGGGCCGCGGGAGGCGACGAGCCGGACGGTGCCTTCGCTGAGCTTGTAGGACAGGCCGACGATCGCGCACTTGCCCTCGCGCGCCCGCTCGGCCAGCGCCACCGAGCGTTCCGGGAGGAAGTCGACGGTCTGGCGGATGTGCTCGTCCACGATCTCGTCGACCTCGGTGGTCCCGGCCGCCCGTGCGCTGAGCACGCTCGGGTACACCCGCTCGACCACGTCGCGAACGAACCCGGTCGGCGAGTTGCCGTCGGTGTAGGCGTTCGAAGCGGCGGTGACGGCTCCGCAGGAGTCGTGCCCGAGCACCACCACCAGCGGCGCGCCGAGCACGTTCACCCCGTACTCGATGCTGCCCAGCGATTCGGCACCGGCGACGTGCCCGGCCGTGCGCACCACGAACAGGTCCCCCAGCCCGCGATCGAAGATGATCTCGGCGGCGAGCCGCGAGTCGGAGCAGCCGAACAGCACCGCGAACGGCCGCTGCCCGGAGGCCAGCGAGGTGCGCAGGTCGGCGTCCTGGTTCGGGTGCTGCGGGGAACCGTCCACGAAGCGGCGGTTGCCCTGCACCAGCAGGTCGTAGGCTTCGGCGGGGGTGGCGGGCGCGTCGTCGGACATAGCCGAAAAGCTACCTGAGCAACGGCCCTGCGCACCGTGTCAGCGGTCACGATGGCCGCGTCCGATCACGGAGATTCGCCGGCCCCCACAGCGAGTTGGACGACTGAGAACGGTGCCGTCCCAGATGTGGCCGTGACATCGCCGACGCGTTCGTAGTTAGCCCCCGGCCGAGACGTCCCCGGACGAGTCGGCCCGGGACTTTTCGGTTCGCCACGAGCGGCAAGAGGATTCGGCGGTGCCGCCGGCAGCAAGCGGCAGTCGTTACTCGCCCTCGCAAGCAGCGTGAACCCTGATGTAGGGATTTGTTCTTTCCGGGCGGGTCGTCTCGGCAACTAGCACGGTACTCCTTCTCGCCGACCGCGAAATACCTTTCATGAAATCAATCAGGTCCATGACATCACTTATGTTTTCCACTTGCTCCGGATCACCCTGGAAGTCGACGCAATCAGGCGAATAGAACGATGTCCACCACCGCTGCCGACCCACTTTGCAGAACATGGTCGTACGCACGTCGCCGTCGACCGCGAAGATGTCCGGCACGACCTGAGGAACTCGAGAGTCACCATCGTCCGCGTCGACCGACAAGATAAGACCACTGCCATTTAGCCATTCAACGACACTCCGCCACTCGTCCTCGCCGGTGTCGAACGCGTATATTTCAATCAGTCCACCACCTTGCTCCGCAAGGGACTGCAGCACCGACTGGAGATCCACCTCGTCGTTCATAACTAGTCCAAGAATCCAATGAAGTCGCCGTTTTGTGCCCATCTGGCGCCGATGTCCCGGAGCAGCACATCGTGCACAGGCCCGTGCTGCCCGTGGGTCCACGACTGCACGGCTGAGCGCGGATTGGTCAGGAGATCGTCGACCAAGTGCTCGGCCATTCCCGCCCGATCCTTGCCGGACGAAATCGGGATCAATGAGGTGCCAGGTCGGTTCATGTGTTTCTGGTAGGCGCGGCCGGCGTGGGTGTCGCCGACCGGAGATCCGTCCGGTCGATGGCGTCCGTTGACGGAATCCAGCGCATTGTCGCGCATCCGCTGTCGAAGCGCCGGACACGGCGTCAGCCCCAGCGGGTCGATCCACGCGTGCGGGTTGTGGACGTAACTGTGGGGCTGTAAGCCACCACTGAGCCCCAAGATGTCGCCGCTGCTATAACGACCGATCGCGGGATCATAGTGCCGGTGCAGGTTGTAGTCGAGTCCGGTTTCTGCGTCGTGGTACTGGCCCGGGAAACGCAACGGTGTGTACGCATCCGCAGGCATGCGTTCGAGCGGCCGACCCCACAGCGTGGTGCGGTAGAACGAGTCGATGCCGCCTTCGTCATTGATGAGCTCGGCCGGGCTGCCGACGAGATCGGTGACGATGGCGTGGAACTGCTCGTCGATCCACTGCTGGGGAGCGTCGCGCAGTGGAGAGCGTTCGCGCTGGGTCAGCGGCCGGAAGGTACCGGGCTCGTAATCCCACACCATGACACGGGCGTCGCCGAGGTCGGGACCGTTGGAGACCCCATCGGTATGGGCCTGTTCAGCGAGGACGACTCCGTCCCAGGTGAAGTCGACCTGCTCCACGACTCGGTGATCCGGCGCCAAACGCTGTTTGGCCACCCGGCGGCCGAGCGGGTCGTAGCGGTAGCGCCAGCGGGTCCCATCGGGAGTGATCACTCCGGTCAGACGATCGTCGGCGTCCCAGAAATAGCGCCAGGTGACTGGTTTTCCGGACAACCGCTTCTGCCGGCGCAGCACCAGCCGACCTTGGGCGTCGTGCTCGTAGCGGACCTTCCCGGCGTGGCGGATAAGCGTGCCCGAATACTCGCGCGTGCCGACGGATTCAGCGTCCGCGGCACCGCCGGTCGGCGAGTCACCGGCCCCCTCCGGCGATGGCCACTCGGCATCGGTGACGTTGCCCGCCGAGTCGTAGACGTAACGTTCGCTCCAGCCCCGCGCGCGTACCGTTGTGACCCGGCCGACGCGGTCGAGGTCGAAGGTGCGCGAGCCGCTCAACGCGTCGTCGATGCCGGCCAGGAGGCCGTCCTGCCGGTACTTATAAGAGCGTTGTTGCAGGTTCCCGCCACCGGTCCCGGTCAGCCGCTGGGCGAGCAGCTGATGGTTGGCATTCCATTCCTGCGTCAGCACGGCGCCCGCGCCGAGCGCCCGGGAAATCTCTTGCCCAGCCGCGTCGTACTCGAACCGCAGCGTGCGATCGCCCGCGTGCAACGCCACCGGTTGGTGGGAGGCGTTGTACTCCCAAACGCTCACCGCACCAGACGGAGACCACCGGCGCACTCGACGTCCCAACGCATCGTAGGCGGAGGTGACGGCTCGTCCGTTCACACTCTCAACCAGCACCCGTCCGGCCTCATCGCGCTGGAAGGAGATCTGCGTGTCCAGATCCGCCGCCGCGACCAGGCGCCCGAGCTCGTCGTGGTGAAACGTCGCGACATCGTCGGGCGTTCGCCGCTCAGCAACATCACCGACGGCGTTGCGCACGAACGTCGTCGTCTGCCCGATACCGTTGGTGCGGGAAATTAGCTGTCCAGCGGCGTCGTAGGTGTAGGTGACCGCGCGGTCGTTGAAGTCCGTCTCCTGCACCAGGTTTCCGGCAGCGTCGTACTCGTAGCGCCACACCAACCCTTGCTGGTTGGTTACGCTACTCAGCCGAAGCTCGGTGTCGTAGGCGAATTTCAGCCGCGTACCGTCCGGGCGGACCTCGGCGGCGAGCAGATCAAAGTGTGTGACCTCGGTGTGCGTGGTCTGTTCGAGCGGGTCGACATGAGTGCGGAGATTGCCTTCGCCGTCGTAAAACCATCGTTCGGTGGCGCCGTCGGGCAGCGTACGCCAGGCGAGATTGCCGTCGATCGTCCAGCCGAGCCGGGTAACCCCGCCGAGCGGGTCCGTGGTCGCGGTGATTCGACCGAACGCGTCTCGGTCGTAGCGCGTGACGCTGCCATCCGGATCGGTGATCGCAATCGGCAAGCCTGCGGCGTCGGTATCGATCCGGCGTGTGCTGTCCAGCGCATCGGTCACGTGCGCCAAGTGGCCGCGGTCGTCGTAACCGTAAACGGTGGCCGCATCCGCCGGATCGACAGACCGGGTCAGGTTCCCGCGTTCGTCGTATTCGTTACGCGTAATCGCACCGTCCGGAGCGATAAGCGTGATCGGGAGTCGGAGGTCGTTGTATTCGGCTCGGATGCGGCTTCCGTCCGGGCGGATGACGGAGGCGACGTTGCCGTCCTCGTCGTACTCGTAGCTGGTGGTGCGGCCCAGCGGGTCGGTGCGGGAGAGGAGGCGGCGGTGTTCGTCCCATTCGGAGTGGGTTTCGGCGCCGTGTGGGTCGATTTCGCGGACGACTTGGCCGTCGTCGTCGAGGAGGTAGGCGGTGGTGTGGCCGAGGGAGTCGGTGACGTGGGTGATCGCGTTGTCGAGGTCGTAGTGGAAGGTGGCCGACAGCGAGCCGCCGGAGCCTTCGGTGCGCACGCACCTGCCCTCGGCGTCGTAGGTGTAGCGGTACCAGCAGTCGTTGCGGTCGGTCCAACCCGTGATGCGCCCGGCGTCGTCGTAGTCGAGCGTCAACGGTTGGCCGGAGGCGTTGATGACTTCGGTGAGCCGCTCGCCGTGGTAGCGGTAGCG
>NZ_JAFRFW010000524.1:0-3288 GCF_017434145.1 Saccharopolyspora sp.
CGAGCGGATGCCCGCGCAACGCCGCCGGGCGGCGCATCGGGCGGTGACCGGCGAACTCGACCGCATCGAGGACGACCTGCTCAACCGCCTCGGCATCTAGTGTTCATAGCCGGATCGGACCGGCAATAGCGACAAGCTCCGGGCAGATGCCACTCCGGCGTCGGTCAGGCGGGGCGGATTCCCGGTTAGCACAGGCCTGCCGGGATAGTCATCGATCTTTGCCGCAGAGCGCGGTGCGAAGGTGTTCGGATCGGTCTGCTTGAACTGATCTCGAATATCTTCCGCCCGTCTCCCGGATGCCACCCTGGATGTGGCCGTGTGTCCGCCTACCTCAAGTGCACCAGCACCATCCCGTCGTTGCCGGGGGCCACCTCCACACTCCGGTACAGCTTCTTGATGTGGGGCTGCTTCAGCATCGCGAGAACGCGCTTCTTGAGCTTGCCGGCACCCTTGCCCGGAATGATCTCGACGAGCGGCACGTTCTCGCCGGCCGCACGGAAGATCCCGTTGCGCACTGCGTTGTCGATGTCCCTGTCGCTGCGGAAGATCGGGTGAAGATCCACGGTCAGCTTCTCCGGCATCGCGTTCTCCCAGGTGTGATTACCGACTTGGCTCGCGCTGGACCCAAGCACGATGCGGGCGACACCCCAAGCCTCGTGCGCAGGTTTGAGCACGAATGGGCGCGGCATGCGCCCGCAAGGGCCATCGATCCTCCGACGCCGCCACCCACCGAGCAAAGCCGAGTGCCATCGCGGTCTCGATTCCGGACGTGCTCGTCCAGGGACGTTGCGAAAGCGGTTTTGCCCAGCGGGGGCGTTTACCCAGCCCGAGCGGCGACGACGGGCCGCCGGCCCCGCCCGGAATGGTCAGGCGGCGTTGTTCGGCAAGGTCACGAAACCGTGCTTGACCATCCAGTCCCTGGCCACGTCGGCCGGGTCCCGGCCGTCGACGTCGACGCCCGCGTTGAGCTCCATCAGCTCGGCGTTGTTCAACCGGTCCGAGATCGGCTGGAACACCTGCTGCAACTGCGGATACCGCTGCAGCATCCCGGCCCGCACCGTGACCCCGAGGTTGTAGCGCGGGAAGAACCCCTTGTCGTCGGTCAGCACCTTCAGGTCCAGCGAGCGGATCCGCCCGTCGGTCGTGAACACCTCGCCGAAGTTGCAGGTATTGCCCGACGCGGTCGCCGCGTAGATGGTGCCGGTGTTCAGCGTCTCCACCCGGGACGGGTCCACCTCGAAACCGTAGGTCTGCGAAACCCCGGGCAGGCCGTCGTTGCGGCTGGCGAACTCGGTCTCCACGCAGAAGCTCAGCTCCTGCGGCCGCTCGGCGCCCAGCCGCTTGAGGTCGGAGAAGGTCTCCACCCCGAGCCGCCGCGCGTTCTGCTGGTTCAACGCGAACGAGTAGGTGTTGTCCGCCTGCAACGCCAAGGCGAACCAGGCGACCCCGTTGCGCTCGAGGTCCATCTTGCGCACGGCCTCGTACTGGGCGATCGGATCCGGGATCGGCTCGGTGTTGCCGTTGTAGCTGATCCAGGACGCGCCGGTGTACTCCCACAGCACGTCGATCTGGTTGCTGACCAGTGCGTTGCGGGCGCTGGCCGAGCCGGTGATGTTGCTCAGGTCGCGCACCTCGGCGCCTGCGGCCAGCAGCGCGAACTCGGCCAGGTAGGCGAGCACGATCTGCTCGGTGAAGTCCTTCGAGCCGACCGTGAACCGCACGCCCTCCAGCTCCGGGACCGGCCGGATCGAGCCCGGCTCGACCCGCAGCGGCACCGACGATCCGGAGCTGAGCCCGCAACCGCTCAGCGCCGCGCCCGCCGCCGCTGCCGAGGCGAGTTTCAACGCGCTCCGCCGGGACATCCGTGTGTTCATCGCAGTCCCTTCGGAGACAGGTACTGCTCGGCGACGCCGCCGAGCCAGTCCACCAGCAGCGCCAGCGCCATCGCGAGCACCGCGCCGACCGACAGCACCGTCCAGTTGCTGAGCTTGTAACCGGTGTCGATCAGCTCCCCGACACCGCCCGCGCCGACGAACCACGCCAGCGAGGCGGTCCCGACGGCCAGCACCAGCGCGGTGCGCAGCCCGGCGAGGATGAACGGCACCGACAACGGCAGTTCGATCCGCAGCAGCACCATCGTCCCGGACATGCCGATGCCCCGGCCCGCGTCGATCAGCGCCGGATCCACCTGCTGCAGCCCGACGAGCGTGTTGCGCAGCACCGGCAGCAGGGCGTAGACGGCGATCGGCAACGTGGCGATCCAGAAACCGGTGGTGCCGTTGGTGAGCAGGAAGAACAGCACCAGCAGGCCGACCGACGGGGCCGCCTGGCCGACGTTCGCGATGCCGATCACGATCGGGCTCAGCCGCCGCGCCCAGGAACGGCTCAGCAGCACGCCCAGCGGGACCGCCAGCAGCACCACGATCAGCGCCACGGCCAGGCTGATCAGGAAGTGCTGCCAGGTCAGCGTCAGCAACGTGGACGCGGTGATGTTCCGCGAGGTGATCACGTTGTCCCGGTGCGCGTACGCGACGCCGAGCACCACCGCGACCAGCACCGCGGCCACGATCGGCTGGGCGAACAGCCGCAGCCGTTCCGCTCCGCGCGATCCGGAGTCCGAGGAGTAGGCGCTGGTCATGACCGCGCCTCGGCATCCGCGGCACCGGTGTCGGCGGCACCGGCGTCGCCGGTGTCCGCGGCCGCGGCGTCGCCGGTCTCCGCACCGCTGTCCGCGTGTTCCTCGCGCAGCGATTTGATCGTGGTCATCACCGTGTCGATGTCGACCACGCCGATGTACTCCCCGCGCGAGCCGGTGACCACCGCGACCCCGTCGTCGTCGGTCAGGATCGCTTCCAGCGCGTCCTGCAACGTGGAGGCGGGCGAAACGCTGTCCTCCACCGCACGCCCGGCCTGCGACAGCGCGGAGACCGCACCGGCCTCGCGGGCGGTGGTCCAGCGCAGCGGCCGCTTCCGGCGGTCCAGCACCAATCCGATCGCGCCGCGCCGGGTGCCCAGCCGGTCCCGCAGCACGCCGGGTTCCTCGTCGACCGCGGCGGTCGGCACCTGGCCGAGTTCGATCTCGCGGACCCGGCGCAGCGTGAGCTGCTTGAGCGCGGCGCCCGCCCCGACGAACCCGGCGACCGTGTCGTCGGCGGGGTTGGCCAGGATCGCGTCCGGCGTGTCGTACTGCAGGATCTTGGACTGGTCGCCGAGCACCGCGATCCGGTCGCCCAGCTTCACCGCCTCGTCGAAGTCGTGCGTGACGAACACGATCGTCTTGCCCAGGTC
>NZ_JAFRFW010000051.1:0-5549 GCF_017434145.1 Saccharopolyspora sp.
CCAACACGCTGGTCATGCGTTCGTTCCCGGAGCGGTCAGTGCTCCTTGCGCGGCCGCCGCAACACCGCTCGGTGTTTCTCGCGCGGCCGCCGCAGCACCGCTCAGTGCTCCTCGCGCGGCCGCGGCAGCCGCAGCACCACCTGGAAACCACCTTCGCGGCGCGGCCCGCTCTCGACCGTGCCGCCGTACATCTTCGCGCGTTCGCACATGCCGATCAAACCGTGCCCGGACGAGCCTGCGGACGCCGGGGCGGCCGCTGCGCTGTTGCTGACCAGCAGCTCCAGCTGCTCGCCCTGGTGCCGCAGCACCACGGCGACGGCGCTGTCCGGAGCGTGTTTGAGCACGTTGGTAAGCGCTTCCTGCGCGATCCGGTAGGCGCAGAGTTCGGCCCCCGGCGACAGCGGGCGCGGTTCGCCCTCGCTGCTCAGCTCGACCTGCACGCCTGCGGCGCGGATGCTCTCGACCAGCGCGGGCAGGTCCGCCAGCCCCGGCTGCGGGTGGAACCGGTCGGCGTCCGCGGGACCGTCCTCGGCTTGCGGCCGGAGCACGCTCAGGAGCCTCGCCAGTTCGTCGAGCGAGCCGCGGGCCGCCGTCGAGATCGTGCCGAGCGCGTCGCGGGCGGTCTCCCGATCCGAGTCGAACACGTAGCGGGCCAGACCGGCCTGCACCGATACGACCGACAGGTGGTGCGCGACCACGTCGTGCAACTCGTGCGCGATGCGCATCCGTTCTTCGGTGACCGCACGTTCGGCTTCCCGGTCCCGATCCCGGCGCAGCTGTTCGGCCTGCCGCAGGCGCAGCCGCACCACGTGACCGGCGGTCAGCGCGATCGCCGCCTGCGTCGTGCCGAACAGCACGGCGGAGGGCATCAGGTCGGCGGGCGTACCGACAGCAGCCCCGGTGTAGATCACCGCGGTGGCGACCCCGGTGCCCGCGGCGGCCAGCGGAAACGGTTTGTGCACTCCGACCGTGTAAGCCGCCAGCAGCGGCCCGATCACGCCGAGGGAGGTCTTGCAGCCGATTCCGTAGAACACCGCGAGGGCCACCGTCACCACCAGCAGCACCCCGAGCGGGAACTTCCGGCGCAGCACCAGCGGCACACCGCTGAGCAAGACCAGCACGTGGGCCAGCGCTCCGGCCGCACCGCTTTCGACCACGTCTTCCGGGCCGATCGCCACGACTACCACGAAGGCCATGGCCAGCGCGAAGTCCGCGAGCAGCGGGTGCCGATGCAGCCAGCCGGTCAGGATCGCGGCCGGGCCTCGGGAATGCTCGGTGGGCAGGTGGAGATGACCACCCCCGGGGGCCACCCCCACCTCTGCCTCCCCGTGCACATCATGCGGCCGCACCCTCTTCGGCATCGCGCACAATGATGCGCTCGCCCAAGTTAGTGATCACGGCCGGTGCCGGTCGACAAACCAGCGGTGGAGATACCGGGTAAACCTTCGCGGTATTCCCACCGGCGGGCGCGGGAGTGGCAGGCTCGGCTCCGGCCGCTGGGAATCCCCGAGCCGCCGCGGAAGTTGAACGGATCGCGGCGGACATCGTCCGGCGATTACCCCGCAGGACCGGCGAACCAAACGCGCAGCGGCCCGAACACCGACCGGCCCCGGCACGCACCCGACAGCACAGGATGGACATGC
This sequence comes from Saccharopolyspora sp., assembly GCF_017434145.1. Taxonomy (NCBI): domain Bacteria; kingdom Bacillati; phylum Actinomycetota; class Actinomycetes; order Pseudonocardiales; family Pseudonocardiaceae; genus Saccharopolyspora; species Saccharopolyspora sp. The sequence goes on from NZ_JAFRFW010000051.1 coordinate 1,644, forward strand.
CCCACTTCGACCTGGTCATCATCGGCAGCGGCTCCGGCAACTCGATCGCCGACGAGCGGTTCGCCGACTGGAACGTCGCGTTCGTGGAGAAGGGCATCGGCAGCGCCTCCTCCTACGGCGGGACCTGCCTGAACGTGGGCTGCATCCCGACGAAGATGCTGGTGCACACCGCCGACGTCGCCGCGGCACCCGGCGCCGGGAGCAGGCTCGGGGTCGACCTCGAACTGCGGGACGTGCGCTGGCGCGATATCCGGGACCGGATCTTCGGCCGGATCGACGCGATCTCCGACGGCGGCAGGCGCTACCGCGCAGCGGGCAGCGACAACGTGACGCTGTTCGAGGGCGAGGCGCGGTTCACCGGTATCAAGCAGCTCACCGTCGAGACCGCGGACGGGCCCGAGACGCTCACCGCCGACCGGTTCGTGGTCGCCGCGGGCGGGCGGCCGACGACTCCGGACATCCCCGGCATCGACGACACCGGCTTCCACACCAGCGACAGCGTGATGCGGCTGGACGCGCTGCCGCCGCGGATGATCATCCTCGGTACCGGGTTCGTCGGCGCCGAGTTCGCGCACGTGTTCTCCGCGCTGGGCGTCGAGGTCACCGTGATCGGGCGATCCGGGCGGCTGCTGCGCGCCGAGGACGTCGACGTCTCGGAGCGGTTCACCGAGCTGGCCGCCGAACGCTGGGACGTGCGGCTGAACCGCAAGGCGCTCGCGGCCGAACGAGACGGCGACGTCGTGCGGCTGCACCTGGAAGGCCCGGACGGCGCGGAAACCGTCGAGGCCGAGCAGTTGCTGGTAGCCGTCGGCCGCGAACCCAACAGCGACCTGATCGATGCCGAGACCGGCGGGCTGCGGCTGCGCGCCGACCGCAAGATCGAGGTCGACTCCCGGCAGCGGACCTCCGTGGACGGGGTGTGGGCGCTGGGCGACATCAGCTCCGACCACGAGCTCAAGCACGTCGCCAACCACGAGATGCGGGTCGTGCAGCACAACCTGCTGCACCCGGACGAGCAGATCGAGTCCGACCACGCGCACGTGCCGCACGCGGTGTTCTCCGCGCCGCAGATCGCCGCGGTCGGGCTCACCGAGCAGGACGCCCAGGCGCACGGCGTCGAGTACGTCAGCAAGGTCCAGGAGTACGGCGCGATCGCCTACGGCTGGGCGATGGAGGACACCACCGGTTTCGCCAAGCTGCTCGCCGACCCGGCGAGCGGCCGGATCCTCGGCGCGCACATCATCGGGCCGCAGGCCCCGACGCTGCTGCAACCGCTGGTGCAGGCGATGGAGTTCGGCCTGGACGCCCGCCGGATGGCGCGCGGCCAGTACTGGATCCACCCGGCGATGCCGGAACTGCTGGAGAACGCGCTGCTCGGCCTGCCGCTCGCGGAATGACCCGGTCGCGAGGAGTGCCGTTGCGCCTGCTGCTGATCGCGGACACGCACCTGCCCAAACGGGCGAAGGCGCTGCCGGACGAGGTGTGGTCGCAGGTCGATGCGGCCGACGTGGTCTTCCACGCCGGTGACTGGGTCGAGCCCTACCTGCTCGACGAGCTGGCCGAGCGCAGCGCGCGGCTGATCGGCGTCCACGGCAACAACGACGGCGACGAGTTGCGGCGCCGGTTGCCGGAGGTGGCACGCGTGGAACTCGGTGGGCTGCGGTTCGCGATGGTGCACGAGACCGGCGCAGCGCAAGGCAGGGAGCGGCGTTGCGACAAGGCGTACCCGGACGTCGACGTGCTGGTGTTCGGGCACAGCCACATCCCGTGGGACAGCGTGACGCCGGCCGGGATGCGGCTGCTCAACCCCGGTTCGCCGACGGATCGGCGGCGGCAACCGCACTGCACCTACCTGACCGCCGACCTCACCGCCGGCGGCCTCGGCGAGGTGCAGCTGCACCGGCTGCCCGGGCGCGGGTGAGCCGCCCGTCCGGATCGTGCGGGCTCAGATCGTTCGGGGCCGCCCGGCCAGGAATCCGATCACGGTCTGCGCGGCGATGAAGCCGAGCACGGCGGTCAGCGAGGCCGACCAGCTGCCGGTGATCTCGTGCAGCACGCCGAACAGGAACGGGCCCACCGAGGCGACGACGTAGCCGATGCTCTGCGACATGGCCGACAACTGGCCGGTGTCGGCGGCGTTGGTGGTGCGCAGCGAGATCAACGCCAGTGCGAGCGAGATCGCGCTCACGCTCACGCCGATCAGCAGCGCCCACAGCAGCGGCGCCGCCAGCGGCGCGAGCAGCAACCCGAGCACACCGGCCAACGGCGGCACTCCCATCAGCACCGCCCACCACGACTGGCCTCGGGTCCGGGTCACGAGCGGCGGCAGCACCATGTTGATCGGCACGCCGACCAGCAGCAGCACCCCCATCAGCACGCCGACCGTGGTCGCGTCCATCCCGGCGCCCTTGAACACCTCGGGCAGCCAGCCCATCACGATGTACGCGGTGGTCGACTGCAGGCCGAAGTAGCCGGTGACCAGCCAGGCGAGCGGGCTGCGCAGCATCGAACGCATGCCGGTCCCCGGCTCGGCCGCGGCCACCGTCCTGCCGGTCCGGCGACTGCCGGGCACCCACACGAGCAGCGCCGCCAGCGCAAGCACCATCCAGGTCGCCAGCGCGAGCCGCCAGCTGCCGACGAGCGAGTCCAGCCAGGGCGTCACCGCCGATCCGGCGGCACTTCCTGCGGCCAGCGCCGTCGTGTAGAGCCCGGTCGCGGCGCCGACCCGGTTCGGGAAGGACTCCTTGACCACCACCGGGATCAGCACGTTGCACATCGCGATCGCCACGCAGGCCAGCACGGTCCCGCCCAGCAGCACCCACGATCCGCCGAGCACGCGGACCACCAGCGAGACCGTCAGCAACGCCAGCGAACCGCCGACGACGGGGTTCATGCCCCAACGCCGGGACAGCACCGGTGCGGCAAGCGCCGCGACACCGAAGCACAGCGTGGGCACCGCGGTCACGACGCTGGCCCACGTGCTGCTCGCGCCGACCGAGTCGCGCACTTCGCCGAGGATCGAGCTGAGGCTGGTCACGGCGGGACGCATGTTCGCCGAGGCCAGCACCACTCCCGCCAGCAGCAGCGCGCCTCCTGCCAACGCGCGGTGCCGGGTGTTGACCACGTTCTCCGCGGCGCCCTCGTTCGGCAGCGCTTCGGCCCGGGACAGCGGTCCGGAACCGTCGGCGGTGCTGGCATCCTGGGCCGTCACGCCGCGGTTCCCGCGATCGTGGGCGTGCTGGGTGTGCGACTCGGCAGACATCGCCACCTATTCTGTCAAACGTAGGATGTTCGGACGAAAGGATGTCCCCTTGCCTCTGGTCAACACCCAGCGAACCGGGTTGGTCGACCAGGTCATCGCGCAGATGCGCGAACTGGTCAGCTCCGGCGAGTGGCCGCTCGGCCGGCGCATCCCCACCGAGGCCGAACTGGTCACCGCGCTCGGCGTCGGCCGCAACACCGTCCGCGAGGCGGTGCGCGCGCTCGCGCACGCGGGACTGCTCGAGGTCCGGCAGGGCGACGGCACGTTCGTCCGGGCCACCAACGAGCTCTCCGGCGCGGTGCGCAGGCTGTACGGCTCGGAACTGCGCCAGATCCTGGAAGTGCGCCGCGCGCTGGAAGTGGAAGCCGCCCGGCTGGCCGCCACCGCCCGCACCGACGAGGACCTCGCGGAGCTGGAAACCCTGCTGGCCGCCCGCGACGAGGCCGCGGAAGGCCGGGACCGCGAACACTTCAGCGCCGCCGACACCCGGTTCCACCTGCGGATGGTGGCCGCCTCGCACAACCCGGTGCTGATCGGGCTCTACGACGGGGTCAGCGAGGCGGTGCAGTCCAGCGTGGCGACCACGCACGACCCGGCGCAGCCGCCGCCCGTGTCGCACACCGCGCTGCTCGACGCGGTGCGCG
>NZ_JAFRFW010000525.1:0-4408 GCF_017434145.1 Saccharopolyspora sp.
TGCCTTGAATGTCGCCTAGGACGGATTGCGAGATGTCGCTGTCGAAGCTGCGCCGGTCCAAGCTCATGACGATTCCCCCGGGTTCAGCTTGCGCCGAAGCGGGCAGCGTCGAAGTTGGCCGAGCCTTGGTTGGCCGAGGCGTTGTCGGCCATTTCGGTGTCGCCGTGGCCGAACGAGCGGTCCATGCCGGACTGCCCGCCCAAGATCGCCGACAGCGAGCCGTTGAGCTCGCCGGTGATCTCGTCGGCCCGTGCCTTGAACGAGTCGAACGCGGCCCGCCCGGCCCCGTTGAACTTGCCTTCGAGGGGTTCCGCGGCGGCGATGAGCTGGCGGATCAACGCGCCCAGATCATCGCTGGAACCCTGCGTCTGCTTCGTCAACGCCGACAACGTCGACGACCCCATGTCGAACTTCATCGACGGCACCCTTCAACGCGAGAACAACACACCTCGCGAGCACCATAACGATCTGGCACGACACCGTGGGCCGGTCGCGCCGACATCGAGCTCGGCGCCGCCACTACGGCGGTGCAACGTCACCGAGAAAGACCAACGTTCAGGCGGGCAGCGCGCCGATCTCGGGCGAACCGTTGCCGAAGGTCTTGTGCAGGTCGCGGTGCACGACGCGATCACCCGCGCGTTCCAGGTAGCGGCGTCCGCGCCTGGTCCGCCCGAGCAGGCCGGACTTGACCGAGTTCGCGGCGACGATGCCCGGCACCGCCCATGCCGGAGTCACCGGCAGCTGCAGGTCCCGCATGTCCCGTTTGCCGAGGAAGTAGCGCAACATGCTCAGCAACCGCAGCCGCGTGTACCGCCCGATCACCCCGCCGAACCTGCCGTGGTCCACATCGAGCTGCCCCTCGACCAGCGCGGACGACAGCGCGGCACCCGCGGGCGTCTGCCCGTCCTGCACGCGCAGGATGTGGTAGTTGAACACGTTCTGCTCGCGTTCGGTGTCGAACAGCCAGTCCTCGTCGACACCCATCAGCCAGCCCACGTACTTCCACAGGTGCATCACCGCGCGCGACTCCTCGCCGGTCACGACCCAGCCGAGTGCGCGCACGCCGAGCAGCAGCGTGCTGTTGAACAGGCCGAGGGTGGATGCCTGGTCGGTCTGGTTGATCGGCAGGCCCCAGCGCTGCACGTCCCACCGGCCGTTGCGCTCGAAGCGGTCGTTGACCAGGGCGTGCATCGCGCGGACGTGGACGGTGAGCTTGAATCCCTCGCCGTCGCGGTGCATCGCGCCGGGCTGAGTCACGGCGACGGCCCACTTCTTGGTCTCGCCGAGCCTGCGCAGCGCGGTGGAGCCGGTGAGACCACCGGTTTCCACCAGCAGGTCCGCGGGCCCGCCGAACCGGTAGCCGCCGATCAGCGCCAACTGCAGCAGCACGTCACCGGTGGTGCGACCCATCCGGCGCACCGTGCGGGCGCCGCGTTCCAGCAGGTCGAAGTCGACCCAGTCGGGCACCTGATCGACCTCGGCGAAGAACTTCCGCAGCGGCTCGGGCGCGTCGGGCACGCTCTCGATGCCGTGCTCGAGCGCCTGGTGGAACTGCGCCATCCGCACGCGCTCGCCGTCGGCGCGGTCCCGCCGCATCGCCCGGACCAGCTGCGCGCCGAGTTCGTCGCGGCTGTACATCCGCCGGCCGATCCGGTCGATCAGGTCCTCGTCCAGCGAACGCACCCGCGCGACCAGCCGCAGAACGCGGCCGATCCGCCTGCCGCGCTCGGGTGCACCGAAGAACCGGCTCGGGTACGCCGCGGCGTCGTGCGCTGCCTGTGCCACCATGCTGAGGATGCTGACACGAATGATCATTCGCGTTCAATTCGCGTTGTGGGGACGCGGATGACGGCCCGGCCGCGCGGGCAGGTGCGCCGCGAACCGAGCCAGCAGCGCTCGCGCGCAATGGTCGAGCGCATCATCACCGCGGGGCACGCTGTGCTGCTGGAACACGGTTACGAGCGCGCCAGCACCGGGCGCATCGCAGCTGCGGCGGGCATCAGCCCGGGCTCGCTGTACCAGTACTTCCCGGACAAGCACGCGGTGCTGACGCAGGTGATCGACCGCTACACCGATCGGCTGCGGACTCGCGTTTCACGCGCGTTCGTGCACAACCTGTCGGCGCCCTCTCCGGCCGAGAGCGTGCGCGGCAGCGTGAACGCCCTGCTGGACGCCTTCGAGGCGAACGCGGGCCTGATCCGGGTGCTCTACGAACAGCTGCCGCCGACCGCGGACACCCACCGGGCCGATTTCAAGCACCGCATCGACGAGCTGGTCACCACGGCGCTGCTGCTGCACGACCGCGGACGCAGCGGCGAACCGATCGACGCGATCGCCTGGGTGCTGGTGCGCACCGTCGAGAACCTCACGATCAGCTACGTGCTGGACCCGCCGCCGCTCGGGCGCGAGACCGTGGTCGACGAACTCACCCGGCTCATCACCGGGTACCTCGCCGACCGGATCGGGCGCGCGGGATGATCAACCGTCCGATGTGCAACTGCGCAGAAAGGCCGACCATGCCGACGATTCCGGACCCCGAGGCCGTCGCGGGCGCGCTCGCGCGGCTGCGCGAGCGGACTCCGCTGGTGCATTCGCTGACCAATGTGGTCTCCGCGAACGTGCTCACCAACGCGTTGCTGGCGGCCGGAGCCACCAACGCGATCATCGACAATCCGCGCGAAGCCGGGGAATTCGCGCGGATCGCGGACGCCGTGCTGATCAACCTCGGAACCCCGGACGACGAGCAGGCCCGCGCGTTCACCGCGGCTGCGGAATCCGCGCACGCGGCCGGGCATCCGTGGGTGCTGGATCCCGTGGGCGTCGGTGGCCTGTCGTGGCGCACCGAACTCGCCGGTGGGCTGCTCGCGCATCGGCCGACGGCGATCCGCGGGAATCCTTCGGAGATCGCGGCCGTGGCGGGGTTGGAAAGCACCTCCCGCGGTGTCGACAGCGCTTCCGATGCGGCCGAGTCGGTACCGGCGGCACGAACGTTGCTGGAGGTCAGCGAAGTCGTTTCCGCTTCGGGGCCGATCGACTACATCACCGGGCGCACCGCGGACGGGATCGCGACGGCGCGGGTGCACGGCGGCAGCGAGTGGCTGCCGAAGATCACCGCCACGGGGTGCGCGCTCGGAGCGCTCGGGGCGGCTTACCTCGCGGTGGCGGAGCCGTTCACCGGGATCGTGGCCGCACACGCGCACTTCTCGGTCGCCGCGGAGTTCGCCGAGCCGCACGCGAACGGACCGGGCACGTTCGTCCCGGCGTTCCTCGACACGCTGGCGGCCGTCGGCCCGGACGACCTGCGCGCGCATGCGCGGATCGACAGCGCCGAGCACTGATCGCAGTGAACGAACCGCTGGTCCCAATGGATTTGGACGAACGGGCCGTTCACCCACGACTGCGGGCGGGTGTGCGCAGGTCACCGGTGTATGTGTGGTCAGGGCGCGGGAATGGGAAAAACGCGTTCGACCGGGTGCCACCGGATGGCAACCCCGCTCGGCGCGGCGGCGTCCTCCGGACGACGATGTTCGTGAGTTTGGAGGAAAGATGCGCTATTCCGGTCTGTTGTTGGCAGCCGCGCTGCCGCTCGCGGTCGCCGCGCCCGCGCAAGCAGCGGACGCCGGAACCGGGACGGTCTCGGGGAAGTACTTCATGGACCGCAACGGCGACGGGCAGCAGCAGGCGGACGAACCGGGTCCGCACGCCGGGTTCGTCGAACTGCTGACGACCGACGGCAGGCAGGTCGCGCACGGGAGTCCCGACGAGCAGGGATTCTACGAGTTCGGCGACGTCGCCCCGGGTGACTACCAGGTCCGGTTCAACGAGGGCGGGTTCCTGCCCACCACCCCGAACAACGTGCCGGTGAGCGTCCAGGACGGCGGTACCGCGCAGGCCGACTTCGGGATGCAGGGCGGGGAAATCTCCGGCATGGCGTGGGAGGACAGCAACGGCGACGGGCAGCGGCAGCAGGGCGAGCCGCCGATCGCCGGGGTGGAGATCACGAGCATCGACGGGGCGCAATACCGCGCCACCACCGGCGAAGACGGCACTTACCGCATCGCGGACGCTTGGATCAACAAGGATTACCGGCTGACCTTCCAGCCGCGCGAGGGCATGATGTTCGCGCCGCCGCGGGTCGGTGCGCCGGAGACCGACTCCGATGTGATCGACGCCGACGACGGCAGTGCCGAGGCGTCGGTCTGGGTCGGCAAGCCCGGTTTCATCATCAACGCGCACAACATCGACGCCGGTTACGTTCCGCCGCGCGGTTGAGCCGAATTCGCGCCGTTCGCAGCGCTGCCGGGGTGCGGGGGACGGTGGCGCGTACGGATGTTGCTCGCCCGCACGCGCCACCGCTTTGATCACTTGTACGGCCGCAAGGCCGCCTTGTCCGCATCGGACGCCGGAA
>NZ_JAFRFW010000526.1:0-2658 GCF_017434145.1 Saccharopolyspora sp.
CGATCGGGAAGCGGCACGGACGCAGGTGCGCTACGAACGCTGGAGCGGGCCGTTACATCGTCACCTTCGGTCGCATCGATCACCTCCGGCCACGTCGGACCAACCGGCCCGGTGACGTCCGCGACGGCGTTGCGTGTCGAACGGGACGCGCGGGAATACCGCGATCCCGAGCTCGTTGTTCTCAACCGGGGAAACCATCTCCGGAACCGACAGGAGGAGTGACCGTGGAGTACCGCCAGCTGGGACGTTCCGGTCTGCGCATCTCGACGCTGACGCTGGGCACGATGACCTTCGGCGGGGAAGGCATGTTCGGCAACCTGGGCAACACCGGCGTCGGGGGCGCCAAGCGCCAGTTCGGCATGGCCCGCGACGCCGGGGTCAACCTCATCGACACGGCGAACATGTACTCGACCGGCGCGGCCGAGGAGATCGTCGGCGAAGCGATCGCGGGCGAACGGGACGACTGGCTGCTCTCGACCAAGGTCCGGATGCCGATGGGCGACGGCCCGAACGACGCAGGGCTCTCCCGCCACCACATCATCGGCCAGGCCGAGGCCAGCCTGCGGCGGCTGCGGACCGACCACATCGACCTCTACCACGTGCACGAGTGGGACGGGCAGACTCCGCTGGAGGAGACGCTGGAGGCGCTGGACACGCTGGTGCGCTCCGGCAAGGTCCGCTACCTCGGGGTGTCCAACTACGCGGGCTGGCAGCTGATGAAGGCGCTCGGGGTGGCCGACCGGCACGGCTACCAGCGGTTCGTGGCGAACCAGATCTACTACTCGCTGGAGAGCCGGGACGCCGAGTACGAGCTCGTGCCCGCATCGATCGATCAAGGACTGGGAGTCCTGGTGTGGAGCCCGCTGGCCGGTGGGCTGCTGTCCGGCAAGTACCGCCGGGGGCAGCAGGCCGCCGAGGGCAGGCATCTGTCCGAGGAGTGGAGCGAGCCGCCGGTGCGCGACGAGGACAAGCTCTACGACACCATCGAGGTGGTCGTGGACATCGCCTCCGGGCACGGCGTCTCACCCGCGCAGATCTCGCTGGCCTACCTGCTGCACAAGCCGGGCGTGACCTCGCTGGTGATCGGGGCGCGCAAGGACGAGCAGCTGCAGGACAACCTGGCGGCCGCGGAAGTCCGGCTCGGCCAGGACGAGCTGGCGCGGCTCGACGAGGTCAGCAAGCCGTGGCTGGTCTACCCGCACTGGCACCAGGCCAACACGGCGACCGATCGCTTCGGTGCGCCGGATCGGGCGCTGCACGGCTGAACCTCCTCGACGGGCTCGGTGGTCGTTTCACCGATCGGGTGGCCGGGAATCCCGGGCGTACCAGGGGTTCCCGGCCACTGAGCTGCTGAGGCTCGTGCCGGACTCCCGGCGCGCGAAGGAGGCAGCAGATGTCGTTCACCGAGTCCGTGCTCGTCGCCGCACCGGCGGACAAGGTCCGGCGCCAGTGCGCGGAACCGAGCTTCCTGGCCAGGGCGTTCCCCGGGCTGACCGGGGTGCGCCGCGTCGGGGACGGAGTGTTCCGGTGCGGGCTCGACTTCGAGGGGATGCCGACCGACGCCGAAGTCCGGGTCGAGGAGACCGGCGGGCGCACACGCCTGCGCGGTGCGCAGCCGAGCTACGAAATCCTCGTCGACGTCGCCCCGCAGCAACAGCGGCGAACCGACATCAGCATCCGAGTCGACTTCCGGCCGCAGACCCGCAAGCAGCACCAGCAGGTCAACCGCGCGGTCCGCGACGGCCTCGCGCAGATCAAGGTGTTCCTGGAAACCGAACCGGGCGTGCCGGAGTCCCGGCGCGGGGAGCGCGACCCGCTGCTGCACACCGGCCCGCGCATCCCGCCGGACACGCCGCGCTGAGCGGAACCGGCCACGGCGGATGCTGCGGGCGCCCGCGGAGGAACCTGCGATGATCGCTTACCGAGAATTCGTCGACGGAGTCCGGAAGAAGGCCGAACTGGCCGATGCCGAAGAAGCACGGCGAGCCACGATCGACGTTGTCGCCGCACTGGTGCAGCACTTGGACGGGGCGGACCGCGAGCAGCTCGCCACGGTGCTGCCAGGCAAGCTGCGCGAGGACGTCCCGTGGGATGCGCCGCTGCGCTCCGGTGATCAACCGGCGGACCTGGCGCAGGAGGTCGGCGGCCAGGCCGGGGCGCCGCCGGAACGCGCTCGCTACCTGACCCAGGCCGTGCTCTCTCAGCTCGCGGCTCAGGATCCGGACGTGGCGAAGTCGTTGCAGCACCGGTTGCCCGGCGATCTCGGCGTGCTGTTCGCGCCGCCCGGTGGCGGCCCGCCGCCGGAATGGGCGGCGGCGGGAGCCGATGAGCGGCCGCGCCCGTTGGATCAGGGCGAGCTGGAGCGCACCTTGCGTTCGCTACCGGGCTGGACGGGCACGACCACCGGGATCAGCCGGGAGGTGAGCCTGCCCGCGGACCGGCTCACCCCGCTGCTGAACCAGGTGAAGCAGGCGGAGAAGGATCTCTCGCACCACGCCGGCATCGAGGAACGCTCCAGCGGAGTGCTGTTCACGCTGCGCACACGCTCGCTGGATGCGGTCACCGAACTCGACGTGGAGCTCGCGCGGCGCATCGACGAAGCGGTCGGCGCGGTCGGCTCCGGCGGTTGACGACCGCGCCTGTTTCAGGAGCCCGCAA
>NZ_JAFRFW010000527.1:0-3474 GCF_017434145.1 Saccharopolyspora sp.
CGACCAGCCCTTCCAGCAGGCTGTTGGAGGCCAGCCGGTTCGCCCCGTGCAGGCCGGTACGGGCGACCTCGCCCGCCGCGTACAGGCCGGCCACCCCGGTCCGTCCGTCCACATCGGACAGCACGCCGCCGCAGGAGTAGTGCGCGGCGCTGGTCACCGGAATCGGTTCGCGCGCCGGGTCGATCCCGGCTTCCCGGCAGGCCGCGAACACCGTCGGGAACCGGGCGGCGAAACCGCTCAGCCCGGTCGCGTCCCGGTACGCGCACTCCGCGCCGGTCTCGGTGATCCGCCGGTTGATCGCCGCGGAAACCACGTCGCGCGGCGCCAAGTCCGCGAGCGGGTGCTCCCCGGCCATCACGCGCCGCCCCTGCGCGTCCACCAGCACGGCGCCCTCGCCGCGCACCGCCTCGGTGACCAGCGGGCGCCTGCCCCGCGCACCGTCCGCGGTGTGCAGCACCGTCGGATGGAACTGCACGAACTCCAGATCCGCCACCGAAGCACCCGCGCGCAGCGCGAGCGCGATCCCGTCGGCCGTGGCGACTTCCGGATTCGTGGTGGCCGCGAAGAGCTGTCCCAGCCCACCGGTGGCCAGCAGTACCGCCGGACTCCGCAGCGTGCCCGGATTCGCGGACCCGTCGAGCGCGAGCGCACCCGCGATCGCGCCGCACTCGTCGCGGATCAGCTCGGCGACGCAATGCCCTTCCAGCACGGGGATTCCACCGGCGGCCACTGCGCTCGACAACGCCCGCTGCACCTCCGCGCCGGTCGCGTCCCCACCGGCGCGGATGACGCGGAAAGCGGTGTGCCCGCCCTCGCGGGTTCGCGCGAGCGGTCCCGCGCTACCGGAATCGGTGTCGAACCGAGCACCGGCCGCGCGCAGTTCGGCCACCGCCGCCGCACCGTCGGTGAGGATCGCGCGGACGGCGTCCTCGTCGCACAATCCCGCTCCGGCGGTCAGGGTGTCGTCGACGTGCCGCTGCAAGCTGTCGCCCACGTCGTGCTCGTCGGGCCGGACCACGGCGACCCCGCCCTGCGCCCATCCGGTGTTGCCCGCCGAAACCGAGTCCTTGGTGATCACCAGCACGCGCAACCCGAGCCGCCTGGCGCTCAGCGCCGCGGTGAGCCCGGCGACGCCGGAGCCGACGACGACCAGGTCCGCACCGGCCTCCCAGCTCATTCGCCGCCCCCGGGCTTGCCGACGGAGATCATCCGCCGCACCGACTCGCGGGCGCGTTCGGCGACGTCGGCGGGCACCTCCACCTCGTCGGCCCGTTCGCGCAAGCAGCGCAGCAACGCCGCAGGCGTGATCATCTTCATGTACCGGCAGGACGCGCGTTCGTTGACCGCCCGGAAGTCGATCTCCGGTGCGGCCCGCCGCAGCTGGTGCAGCATTCCGACCTCGGTGGCCACCAGCACCGAATCGGCCCCGGTCTCCCGCGCCGCATCGAGCATCGCGCCGGTGGAGAGGATCTTGACCCGCTCCGGCGGCACCGTGCCCTCGCCCGCCAGGTACAGCGCGGAGGTCGCGCAACCGCACTCCGGGTGGATGAACAGATCGGCGTCCGGGTTGGAAGCCGCGCGGCCCGCCAGCTCCGGCCCGTTGATCCCGGCGTGCACGTGGCATTCCCCCGCCCACACGAGAACGTTGTCCCGCCCGGTTTCGCGGCGGACGTGCGCGCCGAGGAATTGATCGGGGCAGAACAGCACTTCGCGCTCGGCGGGGATCGAGCGGACGACGTCGACGGCGTTGGACGAGGTGCAGCAGATGTCGGTCTCGGCCTTCACCTCCGCGGTGGTGTTCACGTACGAGACCACGACCGCGCCGGGGTGTTCGGCCTTCCAGGCGCGCAGCTGCTCGGCGGTGATGGAGTCGGCCAGCGAGCAGCCGGCCCGCTCGTCCGGGATCAGCACGGTCTTGCCGGGCGCGAGGATCTTCGCCGTCTCGGCCATGAAGTGCACGCCGCAGAACACGATCGTCGATGCCGGGCTGTCCGCGGCGATCCGGCTCAGCGCCAGCGAGTCGCCGGTGTGGTCGGCGACGTCCTGGATCTCCGGCAGCTGGTAGTTGTGCGCGAGCAGCACCGCGTCGCGCTCGTCGGCCAGTCGCCGGATCTCCCGCGCCCATTCCGCGTCCGGCGCCACTCCCGTGTAGCCGGCCGGTGCTTCGGTGGCCACCATCTCGTCCTCCTCACCACCGGAAACGCTGCGGTGCGCGCCCGGCGTTGCTCATCGAGCAGTTTTCGCCTTATAATCGAAAACGTGCCCCATCGTAGCACCGGAGCCGACCCGGACAAGGGAGATGCAGGTCACGAAGTGCTCGCCGGAGTGCTCCGGGCGCACGAAGGCCGCCTGCAAGTCCTGCTGTGGCAACGCGCCAAACCGCCGCACGAAAACCGGTGGGCGCTGCCCGGCGGCAGGCTCGGCGACGACGAGGACGTGGAGCGCTCGATCCGCCGCCAGCTCGCGGAAAAGGTCGACGTGCACAAGCTCAGCCACGTCGAGCAGCTCGCCGCGTTCAGCGATCCCGGCCGCGTGCCCGGCCGCCGCGTCGTGGCGACCGCGTTCCTCGGGCTGGTCCCGTCCGATGTGGACCCGGAGGTGCCCGCGGACACCACTTGGCACGCGCTGGACGACCCGCCGCCCACCGCGTTCGACCACGAGCGGATCACGCACGCGGCGCGGGACCGGCTGCGCGCGAAGCTCTCCTACACGAACCTCGGTTTCGCACTGGCGCCCGCCGAATTCACCATCTCCGAGCTGCGCCGGATCTACTCGGCCGCGTTGGGCTACCAGGTGGCCGCGACGAATCTGCAACGAGTGCTGACCCGGCGCGGAGCGCTGCAACCGACCGGGCGCACGGTTCCCGCAGGCCCTTCCGGCGGGCGCCCGCCCGCGCTGTTCCGGTTCACCAGCCCCGGCCTGGAGATCACCGACCCGTTCGCGGTGTTCCGCCCGCCACCGGGTGCTTCATGAGCGCCGCGTGGCCGCCGTCCGGCGAATCGATGTTGGCCGCCGGGCCGGGAGTGCACGTAGGTTGGCAACCGTGACCGACACGTTGCCCCTGTTCCCGCTGAGCACCGTGCTGCTGCCCGGTGCGGCGCTGCCGCTGCACATCTTCGAGTCGCGCTACCGGCAGCTCGTGCTCGACCTGGTCAACGACGTCGTCCCGGACCGCCGGTTCGGCGTGGTCGGCATCCGGCAGGGCTGGGAGGTCGGCGACGACAACGTCGACTCGATGTACGACGTCGGCTGCTCCGCGCGGTTGCAGCAGGTCCAGCAGCTCCCGCAGGGCCGCTACGACGTCTCCGCGGACGGTGCGCAGCGGTTCCGGCTGCTGCAGATCGACCGGGAGGCCGCGCCGTACCTGATGGCCCGGGTGGAATGGCTGCCGGACACCGAACCCGCCGACGATCCGCGGATCGGCCCGCGGCTGGACGCCGCCGCCCGCGCAGCGCACGAGCGGTACCACGGGAC
>NZ_JAFRFW010000052.1:0-3137 GCF_017434145.1 Saccharopolyspora sp.
GCCGGTGGCATTCTTCGCCGCGGCGGTGGCGAGCGCGGCCGTGGTCGGCTGGCTCGGGCTGGCCGGATACGGCTTGCTGCTGCCCGCCGAGCAGCGCCCGGACGGTGCGCCGCGGTTGCGGTACCTGGCATGGGCGCTGGCCGCGGCACTGGTGGTGGCGGTGGCGGTGCAGTTGTTCAGCACCGGCATCGCGGATCGCAGGCTGCTGAGCCCGCTGGGTGCGGCGCTGCTCGTGCTCACACTGTCCACAGTGGCCGTTGTTGGGGCGGTTCTGCTGCTGCGCCAGGAGAATCCTTGGCGGATCTACCGCTTCGGTGCAGGCGCGGTCGCCGTGGCCTTCGTCGCGTTCACGGTGCTGCCCGCGATTCCGCGTCCCGGTGAGCTCCCGCAGCCGGGAGTCGCCCGGCTCGCGCACGCCACCGTCGGCGAGCAGGACGTGCCGGTGCTGGTGACGCCGCACCGCCCAGGACCCAACCTGGTGCACCTGCCGGAAAGCGCAGGTGACGAGCTGACCATCGACTCCGGTGGGCGGCCCGTCCGGGCGGTTTCGCGGCCGGGCACCAGCGGTCACTGGGCGCAGGTGGACCTGCCGGCCGGGCGCAGCGATCTGGTGCTGCGGAGCGGCGCCGCGGAAGGAAGCGTCGAAGTCGACACCGGCGACGCACCCGGGCCCGCCGACGCGGCGGGCCCCGACGGGCCGGAATGCGCCAGCGCCGCGCTCGCCGGAATCGTTGCGGGACAACGGGATCCGCTCACCGGTTGCCCCGCCGATTCGCTCCAGCCGCAGGACGCCGAGGCGCTGCGCGCCCTCGTCGGATACGTGCACCGCAACGGCGCACCCGGAATCACCGTGATCGGCGACGACTCGCCGCGCTCCCGGCAAGCCACCGGCGTGGTGCGAACGGCGGCGGACGCGGCGCGCCTGCCGGTCAGCGGCGCACCGCGAGCCGAGAACGCGCTGATCCTGGTGTCCGGCTGGACCAACGCGGCCGAACACCTCGAATCGGTGCGGCAACGGCCCGGCGGGCCACCGAACTACACCTACGGCGCCCACCTCGCGCCGTGGCTGCTGCACAGCCCCGTGACCACCGCGGCGGCCAGCTCGGCCGCTCCGCTGCGGTTCGACCCGCGCGACTACCGGTCGCTCGAATACGGCATGGCCATCAACGAGGGATTCGGCGGCGAACCGCCATCGGTGGCCGGGCTGGAGACCTGGCTCGCCGCGCGCGGGCAGCGGATCGAAGACCCCATCTCGGTGTACGCGGCCGCGCAGGTCGACGTGATGCAGATGGACATGCCCGGAATGGGCGGGATGAAGATGCCGATGCACGGCTCCGACCCCGCCGGCCAGTGGCTCCCGCGCGGCACCGTCGTCCCCGTCTCCGGCCCGTTGACCCCGGATTGATCGTTCTGGGCCCATTTTGCGTAGCGGTGTCGGTTGCGAACGCCGTGAAAGCGGCTAGCGCCGCTTGAAACGCAACAAGCACAACAGCCGCCTTCCGTGGCGAACGCCGCTACGCAACCGGGAAAGATCGAGCCGAACGGGTTTGTTGGACCACAACGGCAAGCTTTCGAGACGAGGAGAATCCATGTCCGCAGTCGGCGTCGACAGCGCCCCCAGAACCCCGCCGCCTCCCGCGGCCCAAGCACCACCGGCCCGGCCCGGCGTCGTGACCGCCGGCATCCTGCTCGCCGTCGTCGTCGGCCTCGCCGTCGCGGCCGAAGCCGGGTGGAAACTGACCGTCCTCTACGCGGTCGGGCTCGCGCTCGGCACCGTGCTGTTCCACTCGCGGTTCGGTTTCACCTCGGCGTGGCGGCAGCTCGTTTCGGTCGGTCAAGGGCGCGCGCTGCGGGCGCACATGGTCATGCTGGCCGCGGCCTGCCTGCTGTTCTCCGCGATCCTCGGCGGCGGGCTCGGGCTCTCCGGCGCGCCGGAAGGGACCGTCGCGCCCGCCGGGCTCGGCGTGATCCTCGGAGCGTTCCTGTTCGGGGTGGGGATGCAGGTCGGCGGCTCGTGCGCGTCCGGCACGCTGTTCGCGGTGGGCAGCGGGCAAACCGCGATCCTCTACACGCTCGGCGGCTTCATCGCGGGTTCAGTGCTCAGCGCGTTCATCTCGCCCTGGATCAAGACGCTGCAGAACACCGGCCCCACGGTGTCGTTCGCGGACACCCCGCTGGGCTATCCCGGCGCGCTGCTCATCTCGCTGGTGATCATCGCGGCGGTCGTGGGCGTGTCGCTGCTGGTCGAACGTCGCCGCACGCCGCCGCCGATCGAGCAGCCACCCACGGCGCGCGGATTCCTGCGAGTGCTGCGCGGCTCGTGGCCGCTGTGGGCCGGGGCGCTGCTGCTGGCCGGGTTCAACGCGCTGACGCTGTTCATCTCCGGAGGGCCGTGGGGCATCACCTCGGCGTTCGGGCTGTGGGGCGCGAAGTTCCTCGGCTGGATCGGGGTGGACATCTCCGGGTCGCCCTTCTGGAGCGACCCGGAGAACACCGCGAAGCTGCAAGCGTCGGTGCTCGCCGACAAGACCTCGGTGATGGACTTCGGCATCATGATCGGCGCGCTGATCGCTTCCGCGCTGGCCGGAGCGTTCGTGCTGCACCGGCGGATCCCGCTGCGGCTCGCGCTCGGCGCGGTGCTCGGCGGCATCGCCATGGGCCTCGGCGCGCGGCTGGCCGGTGGCTGCAACATCGGCGCCTACTTCTCCGGCATCGCCTCGTTCAGCCTGCACGGCTGGCTGTGGGGAGTGCTGGCCATCGCAGGCACCTACGCAGGCCTGCTGCTGCGGCCCCTGTTCGGGCTGGGCAATCCGAAACCCGGCGACGCGGTGTGCTGAGCCCGCGCCGGTGAACCGCGCGCGGCGCGCCGGGTCCCGGCTGGCTCCGCCGTGGCACAGACCTCCCGCCGACCGGCGGGAGAGCACGGAAGGAAGAGATCACCATGCCGAAAACCCTCGCCAGGGTGGCCACCACGGCCGCGGCCACCCTCGCCCTCGCCGGGTTCGGCGCGGGCGTCGCGCACGCCGACCCGCCGTCGATCTGGCTCGTGCCCGGCGTGGACGCCGGTGGACTGCTCAGCCCCACCGTCGGCCTGCCGACCGCCGCGTTTGCTGTGGACAATAAGGAGCACACCGTCA
>NZ_JAFRFW010000528.1:0-13948 GCF_017434145.1 Saccharopolyspora sp.
CACGCGCGAACCGACCGGGAGGGACAACGTTGCGAACGCGCGCCGGCGCGATCGTGGCGCCCCGGCGGGCAGCGGTGCCTGCTGGCATGGCGTCGAGGTTAGCGGGACAGCACCACTGCCCTGCGATCGAGCCCGGAACCGGAGCAGCCGGAGATCAACTTTGCAGCAGCAGGTCCACCGGGATCTCCACGGCGACATCGCCGAGCAGCTTCAACCTTTCGCCCTTCGAATAAGCCGCGATGCTGCGGTACTCGCCGTTCTCGGGGCGCCACAGCACCTTGGCCTCGCCGTTTTCGCGGTCGCCGATCAGCTAAACCGGAACTCCGGCCCGTGCGTACGCCTCCGGCTTGATGCGCAGGTCGTCCTGCCAGTTCGAGGAGGTGATCTCGACGCCGAGGTGGAAGACCTCGGGCGGTTATTGCGAACCGGGCAGGCGCTGATCCCGGAAGTCCTCGTCGATTAGGGACAGATCGGGCAGGGCGAATACTTTCACTATCCGAAGCCAAGTCGTCGCCGAGTGCTACCGGACGCGCGTCGACTCCATCTTGCACGGAAGGTAGCATTCGCACCATGCATAGCTATGCGCCAGGCGAAATATCGATTCGCCGGGCTCGGGTCGCCGACGTCCGCGGCATCAAGGCGCTCGTCGACTCCTACGCCGGAAAGGTGCTGCTGGCCAAGGAACTCGTGACGCTCTACGAGCACGTGCAGGAGTTCTGGGTCGCCGAGCTCTCCGACGGCGACGGCATCCGCGTGGTCGGCTGCGGCGCACTGCACGTGCTGTGGGAGGACTTGGCCGAGATCCGCACCGTCGCGGTCGACCCGGCCGCCAGGGGCCACGGCGTCGGCCACCGCGTGGTCGGCCGCCTGGTGCAGCTCGCCCACGAACTGGGGTTGGCGCGGGTGTTCGTGCTGACCTTCGAAACCGAATTCTTCGGCAGGCACGGATTCCACCGCATCGACGGCACCCCGGTGAGTCCGGACGTCTACGCCGAAATGCGCCGCTCCGCCGACGAAGGCGTCGCCGAATTCCTCGACCTCCCCTTCGTCAAGCCCAACACCCTCGGCAACACGCGGATGCTGCTGGAACTCGGTGGCACCACCGACGGCACGACCGCCGACGGCCTGCTCGGCTGAGGCCACCGGTCCGGCGATCCTCGCCCGCAGCGCACTAGCGCCGTCCAGCTCACCGACCGCCTCTGCGCGATTCGCCCGGTCCTCGTAGCGGCGCTGCCTGGTCCGGTTCTCGCGTTGCTCGACCTGCACGACCTCGATTCCGAGGTCGGCCGCTTGGAGAACTCCACGACTTGCCGCCGGGGAGCTGCTGCTCATGCCCGGCTACGACAAGTCCGGGCAGGCGGTTCCGGTGACCGCCGTCCACGGCGCGAACGCCTCCACCACATCGAGTGGTGCACGCCGGGACGACCGGGGGTCGCCGCGGCAGATCGGCAACAGCTATAACTCCGGTGTCGCTCGTTGCAGGTCCCGACCTTCCAGGAGAGCCAGTGCCCCGTCACGCCGCGCGCCCTCGCGCGCTCGCAGCCGCCGCCTCCGCCGGTGCGGTGCTGCTGCTGACCGCGGGAAACGCGCAAGCCGAGATACCCCAACCGGAGCTCCAGCAGATCACCGACAGATACCTGTTCCAGACGACGCTGCACGACTTCACCGGCATCCGCGCCGACAAGCCCTACGGCGATCAGCTCGACTGGTCGTCGGACAGCTGCTCGTACTCGCCGAACGAGCCGCTGGGCTACGACTTCGGCACCAGCTGCGACCGGCACGACTTCGGCTACCGGAACTACGAGAAGCAGTCCCGGTTCACCGACGAAAACCGGTTGCGCATCGACGACAACTTCAAGGCCGACATGCGTTCCGGCTGCGGTGCGGACCCGGTGTGCAAGTCCGCGGCCGAGGTCTACTACTGGGCGGTGCGCCAGTTCGGCGACGTCAGCGTCGCCGAGGCCATGCAACAGGCGCAGGTCACGCCGAAGCGCTCGAAGTCCGGTGCGATCGTCGGCTACCAGGCCCGCGACGCGGCCGGGAAACCGGTGCAGTTCAACCCCTGAGCCGGGTTGCCCGCGGGCACGGTCACCGGGTGTGGCCGTGCCCGCTTTTGCTGTGGTCGGCGGGCATCCGCTGGGTAGTGTGCGCCGGGCCCTGGACGACGAGGTGAAGGGAAACGAATGGTACGGCGCCAGATTCCACGGTGGTCCGAGCTGCGCCCGTTGCTGCGGGTGGCGCCGCCGGAGCTCAACCCGCTCGAGCGGCGCCTTTCGCACGCGCACACCATTCCCGACCTGCGCAGGATCGCCTACCGGCGGACGCCGCGCGCGGTGTTCGACTACACCGACGGCGCGGCGGAAGGCGAGACGAGCCTGCGCCGCGCGCGGCAGGCGTTCCGCGACCTCGAGTTCCACCCTTCGGTGCTGCGCGATGTGTCCGATGTGGATACTGGCCGCGAGATCCTCGGCAGGCCGTCGGCATTGCCGTTCTCCTTGGCACCCACCGGGTTCACGCGGATGATGAACCACGAGGGCGAGCCCGCCGTGGCACGGGTCGCCGAGCGCGCGGGCATCCCGTATGGACTGTCCACAATGGGCACCACGTCGGTGGAGGACACCGCAGCGGCCGCGCCGGAGGCCCGCAAGTGGTTCCAGCTCTACGTGTGGCGCGACCGCGAAGCCAGCCGCGAGCTGGTGCAGCGGGCCAAGGAAGCCGGCTACGAAGCGCTGATGCTCACGGTCGACACCGCGGTCGCGGGCGCGCGGATGCGGGACGTGCGCAACGGGCTGACCATCCCGCCGTCGCTGACGCTGAAGACGATCGCCGACGGGGCGCTGCACCCCGCGTGGTGGTTCAACCTGCTGACCACCGAGCCGCTGCAGTTCGCGTCGTTCAAGCGCTGGGAAGGCACCGTCGCGGAACTGATGAACGAGATGTTCGACCCGTCGCTGAGCTTCGCCGACGTGGAGTGGCTGCGCGAGATCTGGGACGGACCGCTGATCATCAAGGGCCTGCAGAACGCTCCGGACGCGGCGAAGGTCGTCGAGCTCGGCGCGGACGCGGTGATCCTGTCCAACCACGGCGGCCGCCAGCTGGACCGGGCGCCGACGATGCTGGAGCTGCTGCCGAAGGTGCGCGAGCGGATCGGCGACCGCGCGGAGATCATGCTGGACACCGGCATCCTCAGCGGCGCCGACATCGTCGCCGCCATCGCGCGCGGCGCGGATTCCTGCCTGGTCGGGCGCGCCTACCTGTACGGGTTGATGGCCGGTGGGCAGCGCGGGGTGCAGAAGGCGGTGGACATCCTGCGCGTCGAGGTGGAGCGCACGATGCGGCTGCTCGGCGTTTCCTCGCTGGATCAGCTGGACAGCTCCTACGCGACGCTGCGTCGCTGAGACGCTGAGACCGGGTGCCGGGCCGCCGTTCGGACGGCCCGGCACCAGCGGTCACCGGTTCGAGATCACCGGTTCGGCCGCGCGTCCAGCGGAGTCCGGTCCGGCGCGCCCGCCATTTCCCCGGGCTGCCCCGTTTCGCCTGCCTGCCCCGCGTCCCCGTCGATCGGTCCGGTGCCGAAGTACGCCTCGCACGGGCCGCCGATGTACTTCTCGTAGTCGGTGGCCAAGTGGATCACCGACCGCCCGTCCAAGGTGGGCAGCGTCGTCGGGCTGAAGTTGCGGCAGTCGCTGCCCTGGTTGTGCTCGATCTGCACCGGCGCCGGGACTTCCCGCCAGCCGTGCGCCAGGTCGGACGGGTGGTCGTTGACCATCAGCGTGCGCCCGTTGCCCGGAGCCAAACCGCCGTTGTCGCCGCCGAGCATCTGGTAGGCGAGGATCAGCCGCCCGTTCGGATCCGTGCCCGGCGCCCACGAGATCGTCGGCGTGCCGAGCGGCTGCCCACCGGTGTCCGAGACGATCTCGGTCCCGGGGTCGCGGGGATCGCCCCAGTCCCAGCCGTCCCGCGATGTCCGCATGAACACGGTGCAGATGTGCACCGGGTCGTAGTTGCACATCTCGTAGACCATCACGTAGCTGCCGTCCGGCAGCTGCCGCACTCCGGCCATGCCGGGCCGGACGCGGAACCGGTCGTCCTTGATGGCGTCGCGCTGGTCGGTCCAGTGCACGCCGTCCGCGGACCGGACCTGGACCATCTTCTGGTCGTGGTTCGGGTCCATGTCGTCGGAGTAGAACGCGGCCAGCTGCCCGTCGGCGGTGACGGTGAATTCCGGTTCCCACACGCCCGGCCCGGGCGGCATCGTGACCACATTGGACAGGTAGTTCCAGGTGCGTCCGTGATCGTCGCTGCGCCAGAGCCGGATGCTGCTGGTGCGGGTGTCCGCGTCCGCGCCGACTCCGGCGGTACCTGCCCACAGCAGCGTGCCCGCGGGCATGTCGCCTACGGCGCGGGGCAGTTCGTAGAGCGTGGAGCAGCACATGCCCTTGGTGTTCTCGCCCTCGGGGTCGCGGATCTCGCCGACCTGCTCGAAGGACTTCCCGTCATCGCCGCTCTCGTAGATCACCGCTCTTCCGGCATTGTCCACATAGGTCGTCATGCTGGCCAGTACGCGCCCGTTCGCGGGACCACTGTGCTGCAGTCTGACCAATCTCGGATAGCTGCTTCCGCCCTGCCGGAACATCTCGCCCTGGTTCACGTCCATGGGCGCGGCAGCAGGCTCATCGGCCTGCGCCATTCCGTAACATAAGCCAGTGACCAGCAACGCGGCTAGCGCGGTGGCGGCACCGGCTCGGATTCTCCTGCCGTTCATCGCGAACCCTTCAGCTCGATCAGCGGCGCAGAATATATAGCTTGAAGATCAGCCGGTGAACCCGGTTGGCGAGTTTTTCCGCAAACTCGCAGGGCTGGTACCGAGACCGTGAAAAACGTGAATCCCGGAGGTGTCCGGGAGACGAATCAGAGCAAAAAAGACCCCGCCGGAATTCGGCGGGGCCACCGGGTTCAGGCTTCGTCGTCGGGAGGCGGGCCGCCCCGGATCGAGTCCAGCGCGCCCTGCAGCTCGTCCGGCTTCACCAGCACGTCGCGCGCCTTCGAACCCTCCGACGGACCGACGACGTTGCGCGATTCCAGCAGGTCCATCAACCGGCCCGCCTTCGCGAA
This sequence comes from Saccharopolyspora sp., assembly GCF_017434145.1. Lineage (NCBI taxonomy): Bacteria > Bacillati > Actinomycetota > Actinomycetes > Pseudonocardiales > Pseudonocardiaceae > Saccharopolyspora > Saccharopolyspora sp. The sequence goes on from NZ_JAFRFW010000528.1 coordinate 5,116, forward strand.
CCCGACGCGCAGCTTGCGCTGCAGCATCGAGGTCGAACCGAACTGACTGGTCACGACCAGTTCGGTGGCCTGCAGCAGCACGTCGAGGTCGTCGCCGATGTCGGAGTCGACCTCCTTCTTCTCGCCCGCCTTGGCCGCGGTGACGCCTTCGGTGTAGTCCGGCTCGGCCTGCTCCTTGGTGTAGCCGACGATCCGGGTGATCTCCGCATCGCTGACGAACGAGCCCTGCACCCGCTGCGGCCGGGACGCGCCCATCGGGAAGTACAGCCCGTCGCCCATGCCGATCAGCTTCTCCGCGCCCGGCTGGTCCAGGATCACCCGCGAGTCGGTGAGCGAGGACGTCGCGAACGCCAGCCGCGAGGGCACGTTCGTCTTGATCAGCCCGGTGACCACGTCCACCGAGGGCCGCTGGGTGGCCAGCACCAGGTGGATCCCGGCGGCCCGCGCCTTCTGCGTGATCCGCACGATCGCGTCCTCGACGTCCCGCGGCGCGGTCATCATCAGGTCGGCGAGCTCGTCCACGATCGCCAGGATGTACGGGTACGGCCGGTATTCGCGCTCGCTGCCGGGCGGGGCGGTGATCTCGCCGGAGCGCACCTTCGAGTTGAAGTCGTCGATGTGCCGCACCCGGTTGGCCTGCATGTCCTGGTAGCGCTGCTCCATCTCGTCGACCAGCCAGCCCAGCGCGGCCGCGGCCTTCTTCGGCTGGGTGATGATCGGCGTGATCAGGTGCGGGATGCCCTCGTACGGGGTGAGCTCGACCATCTTCGGGTCGATCAGGATCATCCGGACCTCTTGCGGCGTGGCCCGCGCCAGCAGCGAGACCAGCATCGAGTTCACGAAGCTGGACTTGCCGGAACCGGTGGAACCCGCGCACAGCAGGTGCGGCATCTTGGACAGGTTCGCGGTGACCATGTGGCCTTCGATGTCCTTGCCCAGACCCATCACCAGCGGGTGCGCGTCGCCGGCGGCCTTGGAGGAACGCAACACGTCGCCGAGCAGCACCATTTCGCGGTCGCTGTTGGGCACCTCGATGCCGACCGCGGACTTGCCCGGGATCGGCGCGAGCAGCCGCACGTTGTCGGTGGCCGCGGCGTAGGCGATGTTCTTGGTCAGCGCGGTGATCTTCTCGACCTTCACGCCGGGGCCGAGTTCCACCTCGTAGCGGGTCACCGTCGGCCCGCGGACGAACCCGGTGACCTGCGCATCGATCTTGAACTGCTCCAGGACCGCGGTGATCGCCTCGATCATGGAGTCGTTCGCCTTGCTGCGCGTCTTCGGCGCTTCCCCGCCGGTTAGCGCGTCCAGCGGCGGGAGCTTGTAGTCGCCTTCGACGGTGCGGCTGATGGTGAGCTTGCCGCTGTCCTCGGGTTCTTCCTGGTCCTGCTGCTCACCCGCTGCGGGGACCTCTTCCGGCGCGGGTTTCGGCTCGCTCGACTGCTTCTTCGACTTCGGCGCGGATTCGGCGGGCGCGTCGTCGAGGGAGAGCTGCCCGTCGTCGGCGGCCTCCTTCGCGTCGGAGCCCTTCGCGCTGGAGCCCTGCCTGCGCCGGGACGGGCGGCGCAGCTGCACCGTCTCCGGTTCGACCTCTTCGGTGACCGGCTCGTCCGCTTCCTCGGGCGCGGCGGTGAACCGGGCCCGCAGCGTGGACAGCGTCGTGTCGGTCAGCAGCATCAGCCCGAACAGCGCCACCAGCACCAGCACCGGCACCGCGACCCACGTCGTCACGCCCTGCGCGAGCGGGCCGCCCGCGACGAACCCGATGATTCCGCCCGCACCCGGCCACGCCTGCCAGTTCGCGGGCGCGCCGAACACGATGTGCAGCACGCCGAGCACGCTGAGCCCGAGCAGCACGGAGCCGAGCACCACGCGCGGGCGCGCCTCCGGATTGGTGTCGGTGCTCGCGAAGAACACCGCGATCCCGGCCAGCACCAGCGGCAGCGCCATGACCGCGGAGCCGACGACGAACCGCAGGCCCCAGTCCAGCCACTGCCCGACCGGCCCGCCCGCGTGCCCCCACACGCCCGCGGCGGTGATCACGGCGGCGGCCAGCGCGATCAGCGCCATGCCGGTGCGGCCGTGCGCCGGGTCGATGTCCTTGGCGCGGCGCAGCACGCGCCCGACGCCGAGGCTCGGTTGCGCGCCGGACTTGGCGCCGCGTTTGGCGCTGCTCTTCGAGGAGCCGCTGTTCGAGGAGCCGCGCTTGGCGGGTGAGCTGCGCGGCGCGTGCGTCGATCCGGGGCGCGGTTTCCCACCACCGGAGGAAGAACTGGTGTTGCGCCCCTTCGCGGCACCGCCGCTCTTGGTGCCGCCTGGACTGTGCGTCGAGTTCCGCGCCGGGGATTTCGCCGCATTCTTCGGTGACGATTTCCCGCTCTGGGCGCCGCTCGTGGTCCGGCCCGCCATGGCCCTTACGTTATCTTGCGCGGCCGCTTTGCGTCACAGGAGGCGCAGGAAACACACGGCTATCCGGTCCGGGACATGTGACGCCGAGCGTTGTGCGATGCTCACCCGTCATGGTCGCCCAGCACGTCGAGCCCGAATCCGCGCAACCGCCTCCGGCAGCACGCGAGCAGCTGTACCGCGAGGCGCCGCTGCTGTGGCGGGTGCTGCTGCGGGTCGACCGCGCGCTGGTGCGGCTCACTGGACGGCTGCAGGTCACCGGCGATGTGCCGGACGAACTGCGCGGCAAGCCGCTGCTGCTGGCGGCGAACCACATCGGCAACGTCGATGCCCTGGTCGTGATGGCGGCGTGCGGGCGAAACCGGTTGGCGGTGCGGTTCTTGGCCACCGGCGGGTTGTTCGACGCTCCGGTGCTGGGCTCGCTGCTGCGCAAGTCGCGGCACGTGCGCGCGGACCGCGGTAGGGCCACCGCGAGCGAGGCGCTGCACCGCGTCGTCGATGCGTTGGAGCAGGATCACCGGCCGGTGCTGGTGTATCCGGAGGGGCGGATCAGCCTGGAACCCGATCTGTGGCCGGAGCGCGGCAAGACCGGTGTGGCGCGGATGGCGCTGGCTTCGGGGGCGCCGGTCGTCCCGATCAGCCAGTGGGGTGCGCACGAGGTCGTCCGCTACGGGATGCCGCGGGTGGAGAGCCCGCGCGACGCCGGTGTCCTGCTGCGTTCGTGGCTCGGTGCGATCCGGCGGCGGCCGGTGCTGCGGGTGCACTTCGGCGAGCCGGTCGACTTGAGCGACCTGTCCGCGGACAAGCCCGGCGATGCGGCCCGCGCGCGCGACCGCATCATGCGCGGGATCACGGCGGGGCTGACTCCGCTGCGCGCGGACGAACCGGACGCACCTCGGCACGCCGACGCGACGCGCCCGACTGGGGACAAAAGGAGTCCTTGGCGCCCTTGAGCCCGCGTCGCCGTGCTGCGAGCCTTGCGGCGAGCGGTCGGCCGACTGCTGATCGACCACGCAATCGCGGTTTTCGTTCAGCTGCCGGACTGTCTCCTCGCGCGTTGGTCGGCGTTCGAGCGGGGAAGTTCGTCGCGGCTGGATCTTCGCGGCTTCCTGGTGGGCCGCGGATCTGTTGGGACAGACTGGGCCGATCAGGGATTGGGCGCCGATCAGGGATTGGTCGCGATCGGTGCCCGCCCGGGCGCTGGAACGGACATCGAGGAACGAAGTGCAGAAATCAGCGATCGCCACGGCGGCGACCGGCCTGCTGGCAGCGAGCCTGCTGTTCGCACCGGCTGGTTCCGCCGCTCAACCGGGCCACGTCCCGGCGACCCAGGACCCGGCTCGGGAAACGGTTTCTCCGGAACCGGACTCGTTCAACCCGGCACCGATCAAATGGGGCCCGTGCGAAGACGATTCGTTACGGAAGGCGCACGCCGAGTGCGGAATGCTCGAAGTGCCGCTGGATTACGCGGATCCGGGCGGGGAAAAGATCTCGCTGGCCGTCTCGCGGGTGAAGCACACGGTGCCGGAAGACCAGTACCAGGGCGCGATGCTGCTCAATCCCGGCGGTCCCGGTGGTTCCGGGCTGGCACTGGCGAAGCTGGGGTCCTCGGTGCCGAAGAACGCGGGCGCCGCCTACGACTGGATCGGCTTCGACCCGCGCGGCGTCGGCGCCAGCAAACCGGCGTTGTCCTGCGATCGCGACTACTTCGGCTACGACCGGCCGGACTACACGCCGGACACCCCGCAGAAGGAGCGGGAGCTGCGGGACCGCTCGGCCCGTTACGCGCAGGCGTGCGGGAAGTCCGGCGGCGCGCTGCTGAACCACATGAAGACGACGGATTCCGTCGCGGATATGGAAAGCATTCGCAAGGCGCTCGGGCAGCAGCGGATCAATTATTACGGGTTCTCCTACGGCACCTACCTCGGCCAGGTCTACGGCACGCTGCACCCGGACCGGATGCGGCGGGTGGTGCTGGACGGCGTGGTCAACCCGGAGGACGTCTGGTACGAGAACAACCTCAACCAGGACGTGGCGTTCGACCGCAACATCAAGATCTTCTTCGATTGGGTCGCCCGCTACGACTCCGTCTACCACCTCGGCACCACCGGTGATCAGGTGGAGCGGCGGTTCTACGAGCAGAAGGCCAAGCTCGACGCGCAGCCGGCGGGCGGGGTGATCGGCTCCGACGAGTGGGTCGACCTGTTCCTGCAGGCCGGGTACGAGCACAAAGCTTGGGAACAGCGCGCGGAGGCGTTCTCCGGATGGGTGCAGCGCGGCGATTGGCAACCGCTGAAGAAGATCTACGACTCGGACAACTCACCGGGCGACGACAACAACTTCGCCGTCTACAACGCGGTCCAGTGCAGCGACCTGCAGTGGCCGCGGCAGTGGAACCGCTGGCGGGTGGACAACTGGATCACGCACGCGAAGGCGCCGTTCGAGACCTGGGCGAACGCTTGGTACAACGCCTCTTGCCAGAGCTGGCCGGTCGAACCGGGCGAGCCGGTCGACGTCGACGGCGGCGGCGTGCAAAGCGCGCTGCTGATCAACGAGGAACTGGACGCGGCCACGCCGTACCCCGGCGCGCTGGAAACGCGGAAGCGCTTCCCGAACTCCAGCCTGATCAGCCTTCCCGGCGGCACCACGCATTCCGGTTCGCTTTCCGGAAACCGCTGCCTGGACGACCAGATCGCGGACTACCTCAACACCGGCGAACGCCCCGCCCGCAAACCCGGCGGCGGTCCCGACACCACCTGTGAACCACTCCCCCAGCCGGTCCCGAAGGGCGCGAAGCCGCAACCGCAACGGCCCGAGACATCGCCGGGCGGATCGGAGCACCAGGACTGAAATCGGGCGGGAACGCGGTATCGATCACCGCGTTCCCGCCGACGCCTTGAGCCGAGGAACCCGGGTCATCGCGTCACGTGCGCCAGGAATTCCTGCGTCTCGGGGTCCGGGGAATACACGCAGACCCCGCTCATCCCCCTTGTGAGCAGCACCTTGTAAGTGTTGCGGATGAGCCCGGCGAAGTGGAGTTCGTCCGCCTTCCGGACACCCGGGTCGTGCGAGTGGCCGCGGCGTGCGACCCACTCCCCGTCACGGCGGACGAGGTCCGGGCCGATGATCACGCCGGCCCAGTCGTACTCGAAGCCCTGGGCGGTGTAGATGCATCCGACCTGGTCGAATCCGCGCTCGTCGGAAGCCCAGAAATAGGACTCGGGCGCGTCGGGCACGCTGTTGCCGGGTTTTGCGTTCCAGGGACGCTTCCAGTCGTTGATGACGACATCGTCCACGAGGTGTTTGCCCTGCTCCGCCTCGGCCGGATCACTCCACGGCCAGCAGTAGCCCGCGGCGATGCGCGCGGTGCCGCCGTGTTCGGACCGCCGGGTCCGCAACCATGCTTCCATCGCCTGCGGAGTCGCAGCGCTGGCGACGACGAAATCATCATCGGTCGCCGACACCAGGCGGGTCCATTCCGTCGGACCGGCCTGTTCGAGTCCGAGCAGCCGGGAAACCCAGGTGTCGAACGCCGCCGAGCCGCCACAGCGGAATTGGCCCTCCAGGCGCACGACCTCGACTTCGCAGCCCTTCGTCTTGGCCGCTGTGGTGATCTCCTCCAGCGACCCCATTTCCCCCGGACGCACGATCTGGTCCTCGTCGAGGAGGAACACGGGCACCGATGCGACGTCGATCAATTCGTCGATCTGCCGCCCGGCGCGTGCGCGGACTTCCTTCTTGGTGAAGCGGTTCACGCTCGTTTCGCGGATGCGGTGCGCTTCGTCGCAGATCAGGACGTCGAGTTCGCGGGGTTCGGAGCTGACGTAATTGTTGAAGTACTTGAACAGCCCCTGCACGCGGGTGTTGCGGCTGCCCGCGGTCTTGCGGAGCGTGCGGGTGAAGGCGCCGGATCCGGTGGCGTGGTGCACGGTACGGCCTTGCCGCGCGAGTTCGCCGACCAGGCTCAGCGCGATGGCGCTCTTCCCGGAACCAGGGCCGCCGAGGACGATCACGACGGTGCGAGTACTGGCGGCGCGAGCATTGCGCACGGCGTGCATGACCGTCTCGTAGGCGACCTTCTGCTCGTCGAGCAGCACGAACTGCTCGCGCTCCCGGATTTCCTTGGCCGCGATGTTGAGCAGCGCTTTGGACGGCGCGTGGTGGAAGTTGAGGAACTCGTCGGCGGCGTTGCGCGCGGCATCGCGGTCACCGGCCCGGCCGAGCACGGCCTGCAGGCGGTCGACGAGCGCGCCTCGATCGTCGAGGGTGAACAGGCGTCCGTACTCGCTCAGCGCGTGGTCGCGCAACGCCGAGACGTCCGCGTTCCGCGCGTTGTGCAGGTAGGCGATGCCGTGGACGGCGTCCGGACGTGCGGCCAGAGCGGGCGTCGAATCGACGAGGTACTGGCAGTAGCGGCGAACCTGCTCGACCGGATGCAGAACGGGGGCCGGACCGTAACCGGCGGTGCGGACGAGCTCGCCCACTGCTGCTTCGACGTGCGACCACTGCTTCAACTCGACGAGCACGTAGCTGGATTCGCCGGTCGTGGGGTGCGTTCCGCACAGCACGGCGTCGACGCGCCGAGGGCTGTGCGGGAGTTTGTGCTCCAGCAGCACCTCGACGTGCCCGAGTCCGGCATCTGCCAGATCGGCGAGCAGCACCGGGAGGCTGCGCTGCCAGGACCGCACCTCGGAGGTTCCGACCCGGGACTCGAGCTGGAACTCGGCCTGCTCGTTGAGCAGCAAGTGCAACCGGTCGGCTTTCGCGTCTTCGAGCAGTTCGGCCGCGCTCCGGCGAACCAGTGCCACTGACAACCCCCACTGGGCACGCGTGATCCACGCGCGGGTGGGGGCAGCGACGAAGTGGCTACTTCGGTGCCCGTCGGGCCGCGATCTTGCCGGGCCAGGTTAGCAGTCCGCTCATTCGAGCCGGTCGTACTTACGAGCGTTGCCCTTGGCCGTTTCGACCGGGTACTTGGCCGCGTTCAAGCCCATCTTCACGTCCAGTGCGGCCAGGATGTCGATGTCGAGCACGTCGGCGAGGCGCAGCAGGTACGCGAGCACGTCGGCCATTTCGTGGCGCACTCGCTCGCCGGCTGCGGAGTCGTCCATGATCTGCGCGGACTGCTCCGGGGTGAGCCACTGGAAGAGCTCGACGAGTTCGCCCGCCTCGACGGACAACGCCATGGCGAGGTTCTTCGGGTCGTGGAACCGGTGCCAATCACGTTCATCCGCGAATGTGCGCAGGCGCTGCTGAAGGGTCTCGATGGTCACGTCCGGTGACCCTACGAGACGCGGGGGTCTCCGGACGCGAGCTGCAGCGGCCATCACGACCGCTCGGAAAGCCCGTCACCGGGGCAAGGCCCGGCGACGTCGCTCAGGAACCCACCGGCAGCACGTTCGGGACGATCATCGGGCGGCGGCGGTAGGTGTCGGCGACCCACTTGCCGACCACGCGGCGCACGGCCTGGGCGATGCGGTGGGTGTCGGTGATGCCTTCCGATTCGGTGCGGGCGAGTTCCATCTCGACCAGCGGCACCACTTCGTCCAGCGCCTTCGGGTCGTCGGAGAAACCGCGCCCGGAGATCGTCGGGCTGGAAACCGCCCGGCCCGTCGCGGCCTCCACCGCCACGGTGATCGAGATGAAGCCACCCTCTCCGAGTACCAGGCGGTCCGACAGCGTCGACTCGCCCACGTCGCCAACGGACAATCCATCGACGTAGACGTGACCCACTTCGACGCGGCCCGCGACCTTCGCGATGCCGTCGACCAGGTCGACCACGACACCGTCCTCGGCGATCACCACCCGTTCCGGGGCGACGCCGGTCAGCCGGGCCAGTTCGGCGTTCGCGCGCAGGTGCCGCCACTCGCCGTGCAGCGGCATGACGTTGCTCGGGCGCACCGCGTTGTACAGGTACAGCAGCTCACCCGCGGAAGCGTGCCCGGAGACGTGCACCTTCGCCCCGCCCTGGTGCACCACCTCGGCACCCAGCCGGACCAGGCCGTTGACCACGCCGAACACCGCGGTCTCGTTGCCGGGGATCAGCGAGCTCGCCAGCACCACCGTGTCCCCGGCCTTGATGCGGATCTGCTTGTGCTCACCGCGGGCCATCCTGGACAGCGCCGAAAGCGGCTCGCCCTGCGAACCGGTCGAGACGAACAGCACCAGGTGCTCCGGCATCGCCAGCGCCTCGTCCAACTCCACCAGCAGGCCCGGCGGCTCCCGCAGCACACCGAGATCGGCTGCGATGCCCATGTTGCGCACCATCGAGCGGCCAACGAAGCAGACCTTGCGGCCGTGCTGCTCGGCGGCGTCGAGCACCTGCTGCACGCGGTGCACGTGGCTGGCGAAGCAGGCCACGATCAGCCGCTGGGTCGCCTTGCCGATCACCGAGTCCAGCACCGGGCCGATCTCGCGTTCCGGTGTGACG
>NZ_JAFRFW010000529.1:0-7072 GCF_017434145.1 Saccharopolyspora sp.
CCGGCGCCGACGGCGGCAGCGGCGGCGGTGGCGAGTTGTTCGGGGCGCACCGGCAGGTGGTGGTGCTCGCGCGGGGATCGGGCGCCGTTGAGGCAAGCCTGCAGCATGTCCCGATTGTGGCGTGATCGGGCGGTGCGGGGTATTCGGTGCGCCGGGTCGTTGCCTTGCCGGTGGCGTGTCGTGATCAACGGTGTCGATCGGTGGCTTGCTTCTTTCGCTGCGCGCGGTCCGAGTGGACTCCTGCTCCCCTTGCGGTGAAAGGGTGTTCGCCGCGTGGATCGAGGTCGGCAGGGCGGCGGAGGTGTGACCGCGTTGCAGGCTGCTCGGTTCTTGGCCGCATTCCGCGGCCTCGGTGCGTCGTGGCGCCGAGCGGTGATGGCCGTCCTCAGGCGCTGCGGGCGGGGTTAGCGTGGGCGTGTGCAGCAGCGGGAACGGGTGCGGATCGACCGGCAGTTGGCGAGTTGGGACGTGGATTCGGCGCGTGGGCCGTGGACGCGGTGGCTGCTGGAGTCGGTGCGGGATCGTCCTGGGGTGCGGGCCGCGGAGTTGGCGCGGGAGGCGGGGCGTCCGGTGTCGCGGGTGAAGTCGCAGGCGTGGCGGTTGGCGGAGCTCGGTTTGGTGCTGCGCTCGGGGCAGTCGTATCGGTTGTCCGAGCATGGCGCGGCATATTTGGCGGGGCGGGAGCGTTGAGTCGCCGCGGGCGGGTCGGCTGCGGGCTTGCTCGAGTCCGCGGGCGCTTTGCTGGATCCGGAGCGGTTTCGGTCGCTGCGGGTTCGAGCTGTCCGAAGTGGACTTCCACGGTTGAGTTGGGCGAAGGCGTTTTCGCCGGAAGCGGGCCGCACTCCCCTGGCCGGGACGGTTTCAGCGGCTCGCCTGCAGGCGCTCGTCGAGCGCGTCCAGGTCCGGGAGGAACCACACGTGCCTGGCGCGGTTGGATTCACGGACGAGGGCGCGCAGGGCGGAGCTGGCCGCCAGGTGCGGTGTGATGTCGCCGATGATCGCCAGGCGCACTCCGTAGCTGGTGAACTTCTGCATGATGGCGCCGGCGAGGCCGGTTTCCAGGGTGAAGAAGCGTTCGTCGAGGCGCTGGGCGGGTACGGCCACGGTGTCGCCGCCGAAGTAGGTCGCGCCGATGAGGTCGAGTGCGTCTTGTTCGGTGGTCACGGGCGGTCCGCTCGGGTCGCAGACGAGTACCTGGGCACCGGAGCGTTCTTGCAACGTGTCGGACATCGTCGCTTCCTTCCCGGATCGGGTGCGCTGCTGCGATGGAGGTTCAAGGTAGAGCGAGTCGGCTCGTCCGCAGTAGCCGTTTTTCGTCGTTGCCCGGCACCGTCGAAATTCCATGGCGCGGGTCTGTTCGGTCCGTTTAGCGTTCGGGACCTATGTCGTATGAGCATCCGTTGGCGCACATCGCCGGTGTTGAGGGTTTGGCGTTGCTGCGCGCGTTCAACGGGGAGTTCGGCCGCGAGTTCGTCGAGGCCCGGCTGGGCGAGCTGCGCCGCCTTCTCGACGACGAGTCGTTGGTGGGTGCGGCGACCGTGGTGGATCAGGTCGATGCGGTCGCCGGGTATGCGGCGTGGGCGTCGGCGTATGACGAGCCGGGCAATGCGTTGATCGATCTTGAAGAGCCGGTGGTGCGGCGCGTCTTCGATGATCTGCCGGTGGGGACCGTGCTGGACGCGGCGTGCGGTACCGGTCGGCACGCGGAGTTCTTGCACGGGGCGGGGCATCGGGTGCTCGGGGTGGATGACTCGCCGGAAATGTTGGCGCGTGCGCGGGAGCGGGTTCCGGGTGCGGAGTTGCGCCGGGGGCGGCTGGATGCGCTTCCGGTCGCGGACGGTTCGGTCGATGCGGTGGTGTGCGCGCTGGCGTTGACGCACGTTGAGTCGCTTGCGCCGGTGTTGGCGGAGTTCGCGCGGGTGCTGCGTCCGGGTGGGCGGTTGGTGATCTCGGATCTGCATCACGAGATGGTGCTGCGGAATTCGGTGCCGCCGGTCGTGATCGATGGTCGGCCGGGGCGGTTGCCTGCGTATCGGCACTACCCGAGTGACTATCTGGCGCCTGCGTTGGCGTGCGGGTTCGAGCTGCGCGGGTGCGACGAGCCGCGGTGGTCGAGCGCGGGCGGGGTGGCGAGCGCCGGTCCTGGCCCGTGGGAGACGTGGCCGTGGTCGTTGGCCGCGATGGTGCCGGAGGCGGTGCGGGCCGCGAATCGTGGTGTGCCGGCGGTGGTGGTGTGGCGGTTCGCGCTGGACGGTTCGTGAGCGCGGTGTTCTCGTCGGCGGGGCTGAATCGGTCCGGCGGGGTGCGGGTTGTGATCCGTGGCGGCCTCGCGTGCGGTGGTTCGCCGGGCGGATAGCATCGCGGTCGGTAATCGTCCGGCGAGCAGGAAAGACACCTCCTATGACCAACGCGCCCGTCACCGTCACCGTCACCGGTGCCGCTGGCCAGATCGGCTACGCGCTGCTGTTCCGGATTGCTTCGGGGCAGCTCATCGGGTCCGACACCCCGATCAAGCTGCGCTTGCTGGAGATCCCGCAGGCGGTGCAGGCCGCCGAGGGCACCGCGATGGAACTCGACGACTGCGCGTTCCCGCTGCTGCAGAGCGTGGACGTCTTCGATGACGCCAAGGCCGCGTTCCAGGGCACGAACGTGGGCCTGCTGGTCGGTGCGCGGCCGCGCACGAAGGGCATGGAGCGCGGTGACCTGCTGGAGGCCAACGGCGGCATCTTCAAGCCGCAGGGCGAGGCGATCAACGCGGGTGCCGCTGATGACGTGAAGGTGCTGGTGGTGGGCAACCCGGCCAACACCAATGCGCTGATCGCGCAGTCGCACGCGCCGGACGTGCCCGCCGAGCGGTTCACGGCGATGATGCGGCTGGATCACAACCGGGCGTTGACGCAGCTGGCGAAGAAGCTGGGCACGTCGGTGACCGACATTCGCAGGCTGGCGGTGTGGGGCAACCACTCCGCGACGCAGTACCCGGATCTGTTCCACGCCGAGGTGGGCGGCAAGATCGCCGCTGAGCAGGTGGAGCGCGCGTGGTTGGCGGACGAGTTCATTCCGACGGTGGCCAAGCGGGGTGCGGCGATCATCGAGGCGCGGGGTGCGTCGTCGGCGGCGTCGGCGGCGAACGCGGCGATCGATCACGTGCACACGTGGGTCAACGGGACCGCCGAGGGTGACTGGACGTCGGCGGGTGTGGTCTCCGACGGGTCTTATGGCGTGCCGGAGGGGTTGATCTCGTCGTTCCCGGTGACCGCGCGGGGTGGCCGGTTCGAGATCGTGCAGGGCTTGGAGATCGACGAGTTCTCCCGCGAGCGGATCGACGCTTCGGTGGCGGAGCTGTCCGAGGAGCGCGAGACGGTGCGCGGTCTCGGTTTGGTCTGAGTTCGCGGTTTTCGCTCCAGGAGGGGCCGTGTCCTTGCGGGGACGCGGCCCCTTTTGTGTGCGGTGGGTGTTCAGGGCAGGTAGGGCACGTGCAGGTCGTCGACGGAGAACATGAGTTCGTGGCGGTGTCCGAACAGTTCGGCGGCGCGGGTGACGTGGTGGCGCATGGCGGTGTCGAAGTCGGCGTGGCCGCTGCAGAGCCATTCGGCGCCGCGGAGCAGTTCGGGTAGGTCTTCGGTGATGCGGTCGGCGCACATCGAGGGTGCGCGGGGTCCTTCGTCGTCGACGGGGTCGGGCTGGTTGCCGAGCATGAGGTAGCAGGGGTAGCGGTCGATGTCGGGTAGTACGGAGTAGAACGGGACGCCGGGGTTGAAGTAGTACTCGGCCCAGTCGTTGCCTGCCAGGACGAGCCAGGGTGTTCCGGCGGCCATGGCGGCGAATCCGAATCCGGTGTGCGGCGACAGCAGCAGGTCGCAGCGTTGCAGTGCGGCCAGTTGCCGGTCGAGTCCGACGTCGACGGCCCAGGTGGTGCTGGGTGCTTCGGCGGCGAGGGCGTCGTATTCGGCGGTGCTGAATCCGGTGGTGCTGCGGCCGTCTTCGGTGTGTTTGCCCAGTAGGCAGATGCGGGCGTGTGGCCACCTGTCGGTGAGGGTGCGCAGGATGCGTCGCCATGCGGTCGTCGTTGGGTAGCGCCAGCGTTGGGCGCTGCCGCCGGGCAGTACGGCGATGGTGGGTTCGTCGATTTCGGGGAGTTGGTGGCGGGCCCAGTCGTGCGCGTCGGCGGACGGGTTGAGGTGCAGCCGGTTTCCGGGTTGGTAGGCCGGTTGTGGTGCGCCGATGACGGTGTGCGCGTTGCGGGCGCGGAAGTGCTCGCTGCTTTGCCGGTAGTACTCGCGCAGGCCGGGGAACAGTTCGTGCTGCCAGGTTTGGTGTCCGCGGGGGTCGTCGATGACCCAGTCCCAGTCGCGCGGGATGTGCGCTGCGACGCCGTGGGCGGGTGGCGTGAACACATCGAAGTCCACTGTGTACACCTCGTCGACGTGTTCGGTCCAGTGCGCGAGGTCGACTGCGGTGTTGGCTTTGAGCACCAGGCCGATGCGGCGTTGCGGGTCGGCCCGGCGGTAGCCGAGGCAGTACTGGAGTGCTTCGACGGCGTGGCCGACCGGGTGGCAGTAGACGAAGTTGACGAGCACGGATTCGTCGCTCATGGCTGCACGCTATCCGGCGGCGCGAGTGGTTTTTGCGGTGTAGGGATCTGCGGCGGCCGGGTAGCCGTGGTGCGGCCGAAACGAGGTGAGGAGGTAAGCGATGCTGCCCAGGGACGAGCGTCGCCGCATCGAGCAGATCGAGAAGGGGTTGAGCATGCAGGACCCCGAATTCGCGGATCGGTTGCGGCAGGCGGAGCTGCCTGGGCGGTCGCGGGTTCGGCTGGTGCTGGGGATCGTTTCGGCGGTGCTCGCGGTGTTGTGCATGTTGCTCGGTGAGGTGGCGGGTTTTCTGCTCACCGGGGTGTTGGCGGCGTTGTTGCTGAGTTTGCGCGGGTGGCGGTTGGTGGCGTGAGTGCGGTTCACGGGCGCCAGCGGGGGCGGTATCCGGGGCGGTCGGCGTAGGGCAGGCCGAGCAGGGCGCGGGTGGCGCAGCCGCGTTCGTCTTCGGGCGGGTAGACCTGTCCGAGTTGGTCGCAGGGTCCGTCGCCGGAGCCGCATTGCTGGTGCACCCGCAGCAGGCGGGTTTTGAGTTCGCATTCGCGGAAGCCGCGGTGGACGCTGAGGTCGCAGCGTTTCGCGGTTCCGGATTCCTCGTCTTCGCGCTTCCAGCGCAGCAGTTCCAGATCGATGTTGATCTGTCGCCGGAGGAATTCGGCGAAGCGGTTCATCCTGCCCCCCGCCACGGTGCTTTTCGCCGGTGCCGCGGTGTTGCGGCCTGTCCTGGCTGGGACCGCTGTGTGCTCGGTTCGTGACGCGGTGCGCACGGTTCGGGTTCACGGTTCGGGGTGGGTCCAGCCGAGCAGCCGGTGGGCTTTGCCGCAGTCGTAGAAGCCGCGGTTGCCGGGCAGGTCGGTGCGCAGCGGTACGTGTGGCCAGTGCTGGGCGGCCAGTTGTGCCGAGGGTGTTTCGGAGATGGTGTCGGCGGCGACGATGTTGATGATCTCGTGGCCGTGCCAGTCGGGGTGCAGTGCGGCCAGGACGGCTTGTCCGACGGCGTCGCCGCGGACGTAGCCCCAGAGGTGGTTGATGACCACGTCGGGGCCGGGGCGGTCGGCGATGGCGCTGCGGCGGTCGGTGGTCACGCCGTGCAGGCGCAGGCTGGCGATGCTCAGTTCGGGGTGGCGGCGGGCGAGGCTGTCGGCTTGGGCTTCGGCGATCCATTTCGACAGGCTGTAGGGGTCTTCGTTGTAGGTCGGGTGCCGCTCGTCGACCGGGAAGTAGTCGTAGTGGGCGCGGCGGCTGTAGGCGCCACCGACGGCGTTGATGCTGGAGGCGGTGCAGATCTTGGTGATGCCGTGTTCGGCCGCGACGGTCAGGGCGTTGTAGCTGGCCACGACGTTGGTGTGGTGCACGGTGGCCGGGTCGGCGACGTGCGGGGAGCGCAGGCCGGCCAGGTGCACGATGGCGTCGGCGCCGTCCACGGCCGCGGACAGGTCGTCGTGGTCGCAGGCATCGGCGAGCACGGTGGCGGTGCCGGGGGTTTTGTCGATGGCGCGCACGTGGTGGCCGGCGTGGGCGAGTTCGCGGGTGACCGCGCGGCCCACCACTCCGTTCGCTCCGGTGATCGCGATGAGCATGGGTTCCTCCGCAGGTGCTTCCCCGGTGATGTCGCAATTTGGAGCTGGCGGGTTTTAGCCAGGAATTCACGTGGGCGGGGTTCTGGCGGGCAGGCTCTGCTTCCTAGGTTCAGCCGCGATCTTCGCCTATCGCGGCGTCCACTGGGAGGGAACACCATGCCACGCATCCCCGCTGTGCCCCGGCGCACCCTGCTGACCGGGACGTTGGCCGTCACCGCTAGCACTGCCCTGCCCGCTACCGCGCTGTCCGCTAACGAGCCGCCTGCTGCTGGGGCGGGGTTGCCGGTGGCGGCTCCGCCGATCTCGGGAACGTCGGATTGGGACGCCCGCTCGGCCGACGGGAGCATCGAGGTCCTCGACAGCAAGCCGAACAAGATCATCGTGCATCACACCGCGACCGCCAACAGTTCCGACACCTCGCAGTCGCACGCTTTCGAGCTGGCCCGCCAGATCCAGGACTTCCACATGGATTCCAACGGGTGGAGCGACACCGGGCAGAACTTCACCAACACCCGCGGCGGTCATCGGCTCGAGGGCAGGCACAAGAGCCTCGCGGCGCTGCAGGCCGGTGATCAGCACGTGGTGGGTGCGCACGCCGGTGAGCAGAATTCGGTGGCGCTGGGCATCGAGAACGAGGGCACCTACACCAGCGCGTCGGTGCCGGGTGCGTTGTTCGAATCGTTGACCGAGCTGTGCGCCTACATGGTCGCGCAGTACGGCATCGAGGCCGGTGAGATCTACGGGCACCGGGACTTCATGTCCACCGACTGCCCCGGTGACGAGCTCTACGCCAAGCTGCCCGAGCTGCGCAGCGCCGTGGCCGCGCGCACGGGGCGTCCCGCGGTGGCGCCGCTGGTGTGGCCGTTGCTGCAACCTGGCGCGGCCGGGCCGCGAGTCACC
>NZ_JAFRFW010000530.1:0-2350 GCF_017434145.1 Saccharopolyspora sp.
ATTCATCGATCTGCATGTCTTCAACACCTATCCAGCGGGTGTGCGCACGGCAACAATTGTATGGACCGGGACGCACATGGAGGTGCCGTGGACGAAATGTCTCAGGATTCCGGCAACGACGGGCGCGCCGTCATCGGACTGCACGGGTGGTTCGGGTCGGCGGCCGCGTGGCAGCCGCTGGCGGCCCACTTGGAGAACTCGCAGTTCGGCTACCACTTCATGGACTTCCGCGGGTACGGCTCACGGGCCGGTGCGTCCGGCCGCTTCACCATCGCGGAAGCGGCCGCGGACGTGCTGGAGTTCGCCGACGAGCTCGGGCTGGAACGCTTCTGCCTGCTCGGCCACTCCATGGGTGGCAGCGTGATGCAGCGGGTCTACGCCGACGCGCCGGAGCGGGTCCGCGCCATGTTCGGCATCTCGCCGGTTCCGGCGAGCGGCATACCGTTCGACGACGCCACGTGGGAACTGTTCCGCTCGGCCGCGGACAGCGCGGACGTGCGGCGCCAGATCATCGACTTCACCACCGGCGGCAGGCTCGAACCGCGGCAGCTGGACGCCATGGTCGAGCACTCGGTGCGCAACAGCGAAGTCCCGGCGGTGGCCGCCTATCTGGAGGCTTGGGCCAGCACCGACTTCCACGCCGAGATCAACGGCTCCCGGGTGCCCGTAAAGGTGCTCATCGGCCGCAACGATCCTGCCGTGCACGCCGAGCTGATCCGGTCCACGTTCGGGCAGTGGTACCCGCACTTCGACCTGATCGAGTTCGCGGACGCGGGCCACTACGCCGCCGAGGAGGTTCCCGAGCGGACCGCGGAAGTCATCGAGGAATTCCTGCGGGACGCGGCCGGGTGAAGCCGCACCGGCAAGCTCGGTGCGGCACCGCCTGGCGGAAACCGTTCATGCGCAACGAATTCACTCCGGCACCGGCACGATCGCGCGGGCGGCTGCGGGCACGCATTCGCAGGTGACCGGCAGCGGCGCGAACGGTTCACCGTCGGCGTGACCGACGATGTCCGTAGTGGACAGTCGCACGCGGACGGCGCGATAAGTCGTCACCTGCGGGTGCTCGACGTGTTCTCCGGTGTAGATCGCAGGCAGCAGGCGCACGAGCTCGGTGAGCCGCCGATGCTCGATGACGGTGACGTCGAGCAAGCCGTCGGTTTGGTCCGCGTGCGGGCAGATCCGCATCCCGCCGCCGTAGGTCGCACCGTTGCCGACCGCCACCAGCATCGCAGGCACCGCCATCCGCCGGTCGTCCAGTTCGAGCACGTAGTCGCGGGGGCGCAGCGCGATGAGTTCGATCAGCACCGCGAGGTTGTAGCGCAGCTTGCCGCGCGGCCACCGCAGCCGGTTGGTGCGTTCGGTGACCTTGGCGTCGAAACCGCCCGCGAGAACGGTGCCGAACCAGCGGTCCCCGGCCCGTCCCAGATCGATCGGGCGCACCGCGCCGGTCGCCACCACCCGGGCGGCGGCGACGGGGTCGTGCCGCGGAATTCCCAGCATCCGCGCGTGGTCGTTGCCGGTTCCCGCCGGGATCACTCCGAACGGCGTGGAAGTTCCCGCCACCGCCTGCAATGCGATGTTGACGAGTCCGTCACCGCCGCACGCCACGAGTGCGCCGGTGCCCGCGGCGACGGCCCGGTGCGCCAGCGCCGCGGACTCCGCCGCGTCCTTGCCCATCAGCGTGGAAACCGCAATCCCGCGGGCACGCAGGTACCGCAGTGCCCGCAGTGCTGCGGCCGCACCGCGGGATCGCCCGGAGTTCGGATTGACCAGCAGGCTGACGTCGCTGATCACGGGATCAGCTTGCCGGGGTTGAGCACACCGGATGGGTCCACAGTGGACTTCACGGCGCGCAGCACTTCCAGGCCGAGTTCGCCGACCTCGTCGGCCATCCATTCCCGGTGGTCCAGCCCCACCGCGTGGTGGTGGGTGATGGTGGCCGACGAGGCGCTCATGGCATCGCTCGCCGCGCGTTTGGCCTGGCGCCACTGGGCAACCGGGTCCTCGCCGCGCGCGCAGGCGACCGTGAAGTACAGCGAGGCACCGGTCGAGTACACGTGCGAGACGTGGCACATGATCATCGGTGGCGTGCCCTGGGCTTGCAGCGATTCGGTCAGCGCGTCGCGCACGGCCGCATAGGTGGCGTCGAGGTTGGACCAGCTGGTCGCGGTCTCCAGCGTTTCCGCCAACGCGTTGACGTCGAGCAGCGCATCCCGCAGGTACGGACCGTGGTAGCGGCCGCGCGCCCAATCCTCGGCGGGTTTCGGGCCCAGCGACGTGCCACCGGCCCGCGCCAGCAGCTCCGCGGCCCGCTCGTGCGCGCCGGGCTGGGCGCCTTCGTGGCGGG
>NZ_JAFRFW010000531.1:0-2897 GCF_017434145.1 Saccharopolyspora sp.
CATCGCGGTGGCCGAAGGCGTGATGGGGCTTTTCGACGGCAAGCTCGACGCGGGCGCGGACGGGCCCGCGTTCGGTTCCACCGCGCAGGTCGCGGACCTGCTGCGGGCTCCGGTCGTGCTGGTCGTGGATGCCCGCGGGCAGAGCCAGAGCCTCGCCGCGCTGCTGCACGGGTTCCGCAGCTTCCAGCCGGGAGTGCGGCTGGCCGGGGTGATCCTCAACCAGGTGGGCTCGGACCGGCACGAACAGGTGCTGCGGGACGCGGCGGAATCGGTGGGGCTGCCGGTGCTGGGCGTGCTGGGGCGCACGGACGGGCTGAGCGTGCCGTCGCGGCACCTGGGCCTGATCACGGCCGCGGAGCACGGCGGCGCGGCCTCCGAGGCCGTGGACGCGATGACCGACGCCGTGGAAGCAGGCGTGGATCTGGACGCGGTGATCCGGCTGGCCCGCGAAGCGCCGGAGCTGCCGGACGAGCCGTGGCGGCCCGCGGACGAGGTCGCCGCGTCGGCGGATCGGCCAGGCGCGGATCTGGCGTCCCGGCCGGTGATCGCGGTCGCCGGCGGTCCGGCGTTCACCTTCGCCTACACCGAGCACGTCGAGCTGCTGACCGCGGCGGGCGCCGAGGTCGCGGTGCTCGACCCGCTGCGCGACGAGCGGCTGCCGGAGGGAACTCGCGGACTGGTGCTCCCGGGTGGATTTCCGGAGCAGCACGCGGCCGAGCTGTCCGCGAACTCCGCGCTGCGCGCGGAGATCACCCGCTTCGCCGAGTCCGGGGCGCCGATCCACGCCGAGTGCGGCGGGCTGCTCTACCTCGCCGAGGAGCTGGACGGTCATCCGCTGTGCGGGGTGCTGCCCGCGCGGGCGGAGATGTCGCCGACGCTGACGCTGGGCTACCGCGAGGCGGTCGCGGCCACGGACTCGCCGTTGTGCCAGCGCGGTTTCCGGCTCAACGGGCACGAATTCCACCGCACCAGGCTGCAGCCGGGCAGCGGTCCCGATCCTGCCTGGTACTGGCGTGCGGGCACGGCGGTGTCCGAGGGTTTCGTGCGCGGCGGGCTGCACGCCTCCTACTTGCACACTCACCCGGCCGGGGCGCTGGAGCTGGTGTCGCGCTTCGTGACCTCCTGTTCGCAGCGGGTCACCGGGGATGCAGACACGGCAGTGTGAACGCCGGTCGACCACCAGGTACGGTTTCTGCGGCTGCGCGGCTGCGCTGGGTGACCCCGGGCGGGCCGCGCATTGTCCTCAGTGGACTGTTCGGGCCCGGTTCCGCGGCCGCGCACCGGCGAGGCGACAAGAGGAGAGCAACAGTGAGTGGGCGGATCTCGTTCATCGGAGCCGGACCCGGCGCGGCCGACTTGATCACGGTCCGCGCGGCGCGGCGCATCGCCGAGGCCGATGTCGTGGTGTGGTCCGCCAGCGTGCTCGCGCCCGAGTGCGTGCGCGAACACGCCGCAGCCGGCGTCGAGCTGATCGACTCCTCGCAGCTCAACCACGAGCAGGCCGTGGAGGTCTACCGGCGCGCCGAGCGGGACAAGCTCCGCGTGGTCCGGTTGCACGCGGGTGATCCGGCGCTGTGGGGCGCGGTGCAGCAGCAGTACGACGCGTGCACCCGGATGGACCTGGAAGTCGAGATCGTGCCCGGCGTCGCCGGGTTCACCGCGGCCGCGGCCGCCGTCGGCCGCGAGCTGACCGCGCCGGAGAGCGCGCAGTCGGTGGTGCTGACCCGGCTCGGCGGCACGACACCGGAATCCGAGCAGGTGCGCGAGTTCGCCCGGCACGGCACGACGATGGCGGTGACGCTGCCCGCCTCCCGCGCCGGGCACTTCGTGGAGGAGCTGCGCGCCGGGGGCTACTCCGACGACGTGCCGGTGCTGGTGGCCTACAAGGTCAGCCTGCCCGACGAGCTGCTGGTGCGGACCACCATCGGTGAGCTGGAGCAGGCGGTGAAGTCCCGCAAGCTGTGGCGCAACGCGCTGTTCCTGGTCGGCAAAGCGCTCGATTCGGGCAAGCGGGCGGACTCCGGCTACCGGCGCGGCGACCCTTCGGCCAGGCGGCGTTCCTACCGCCCGTCGGGTTCGCGGCGCCGCGGTGCGCGGCCGGAAGCGGATCCGGAGGACCTGCCGCAGCAGCGTGCGGTCGGCGATGCCTCCGACGCCCCGGTGCGCGATTCCGCCGAGCAGGGCCGTGCGGGCGCGGTGCCGAACATCGCTTGGTGGGCGGTGCGTGAATGGCAGGAGGCGGCGCGCGGTTCGGCCCGGGTGGCTTCCCGCTCCCGGCGCGCCGAGGACCCGGGGCAGTCGGATCTGTTCGGTTCGCAGCGCAACACCGATGCGGCCGAGGAACCCGAACCGGCCGACGAGCCCGCGCGGCCCGCGCTCTCCTTGGTGCGCTCGGAAGCGGAACTTCCCGCCGCTGCGGAGGAATCCGGTGTCGAGGACCAGGACGCGGCGTCCTCCGCGGAGCAGGTTTCGGAGACGCAGGAACAGCAAGCCCGCGAGTCCGCGGAACCCGAGACGGTCGATGCCTCGGAGGTGACCACCGGGTCGGAGGCCGGCTCCGGAGCCACCGGCGAGCCCGAGGTTTCCGACGACACCCAGGTTTCCAGTGGTGCCGAAACCTCGAGCGGAACCGAGGACTCCAGCGAGCTGGACACGCCCGCCGGGGCCTCCAGCACGGCCAACGGCACGCGCACGACCGCGAAAACCCGCTCGCGCAGCACCAAGTCCACGAAGTCGCAGTCCAAGACGCCCGCGAAGTCCTCCGGCCGATCCCGTTCCGCCGGGACCAAGTCGGCCAAGCGCAAGAACGACTCCGCCGACTGACTCCACTGTGGACCGGGACGCCGCGGCTGCGCGGCGCCCCGGCCCGTGCGACAGGTGGGCACGCGGCCTCCGCG
>NZ_JAFRFW010000532.1:0-3779 GCF_017434145.1 Saccharopolyspora sp.
CGAAAGATGGAGGCGAGTCCGCGGGCGCACGGGCTGTCCTACCGGTGCCCGGCGCGCACGCTCGCGCCCGGCTCACCGGCGCTGGACTCGCACCCGCCCGCGGTGTAGCTCCGCGAGGACATGATTCGGGACGCCGTGAACGACTGGCTCCGCCACGTGTTCGCCCCCGAGAACGTCGATCAAACCGTCGCCGGACTGGTCGCCTCACAAGGCGACTCCGGCGGTGTCCCAAGCGAGCGGGCCAGGCTGAAAAACAAGCTCGCCGACGCCGAAACCCGGCTGAGCAAATTCCAGGCAGCGATCGAAGCCGGAGTGAACCCCGCGGCGATGGTGGAGGCGATCAACACGGCCCAGAGCGAACGAGCAGCCCTGAAAGCCGAACTCGACCACGCACCCACGCCCAGCACGTACACGGACGCGGAGGTTTACGCGATGATCGACTCACTCGGAGACCTCGGTAAGGACATCTCGAAGGCCAAGCCCGAACGCCTGGCGAGCATCTACGAGTCCGTTGACCTGCACGTCCAGTTCGAACACGCCACAAGGGCCGCATATGCAACTATCCACCCGGTAGGCCGGGTGGATAGTGCGCGTGTCCGAGGGGGGACTTGAACCCCCACGCCCATTAGTAGGGCACTAGCACCTCAAGCTAGCGCGTCTGCCATTCCGCCACTCGGACGCCTCAGCGCCGCCTGTGTTGCCCGGCGGCCTCTGCTGTGTTGTGCCCATAGATTAGCTGATCGTTTTCAGGGCTCGGAACCCACCCCCCATCGCCGCGACGGGATGGTAGAAAAGCCTGGTGAGTGAGCAGATCGAGAGCGCATCCGGTGGGGCGGACGCCGGGCTGCGGCTGGCCGAGGACGAGGTCGTCGGGCTGGCGAGTGAGCTGATCCGGATCGACACGACGAACACCGGTGACCCGGCGACCCTGGCCGGGGAGCGGGCGGGTGCGGAGTACGTCGCCGAGAAGCTCGCCGAGGTCGGGTACGAGACCACCTACGTCGAGTCCGGGGATCACCCTGGCCGGGGCAACGTGGTCGCGCGGTTGCCCGGTGCCGATTCGCAGCGGGGCGGGCTGCTGGTGCACGGGCACTTGGACGTGGTGCCTGCGGATCCCACCGAGTGGTCGGTGCACCCGCTGTCGGGGGCCGTGCAGGACGGTTACCTGTGGGGGCGCGGGGCGGTCGACATGAAGGACATGCTCGCGATGAGCCTCGCGGTGGCGCGGCGGTTCAAGCGGGACGGGATCACGCCGCCGCGGGACATCGTGTTCGCGTTCCTGGCCGACGAGGAAGCCGGCGGGTTGCAGGGCGCGCAGTGGCTGGCCGATCACCGGCCGGAGTTGTTCGAGGGCTGCACCGAGGCGATCAGTGAGGTCGGCGGGTATTCCGTCACCTTCGACGACGGGGTGCGCGCCTATCTCGTGCAGACCGCGGAGCAGGGCATCCGCTGGCTGAAGCTGCGGGCGCGGGCGCGTGCCGGGCACGGGTCGATGGTGCACGACGACAACGCGGTGACCCAGCTCGCCGAGGCCGTGGCCAAGCTCGGCAGGCACCGGTTTCCGCTGGTGCTCAACGATTCCGTGCGGGAGTTCCTGGCGGGGGTCAGCGAGCTGACCGGCTGGGACTTCCCGGCCGACGACCTCGATGGCGCGGTCGCCAAGCTCGGCGGGCTTTCGCGCATCGTGGGCGCGACGCTGCGCGACACCGCGAACCCGACGATGCTCACCGCCGGCTACAAGCACAACGTGATCCCGTCGGTGGCCGAGGCTGCGGTGGACTGCCGGATCCTGCCGGGTCGTGAGGAGGCGTTCGACCGGGAGCTCGCGGACCTGCTCGGGCCGGACGTGGAGCGGGAGTGGGTGGGGCTGCCGCCGGTGGAAACCCGCTTCGAGGGCCGCTTGGTGGACAACATGCAGGCTTCGCTGCTGGCCGAGGACCCGGCCGCGAAGACGCTGCCGTACATGATGTCCGGCGGCACGGACGCGAAGTCGTTCAGCAGGCTCGGCATGAACTGCTACGGGTTCGCCCCGCTGCGACTGCCCGCGGACCTGGACTTCTCGGCGCTGTTCCACGGCGTGGACGAGCGGGTGCCGGTGGATGCGCTGCGCTTCGGGGTCCGGGTGCTGGACCGGTTCCTGCGCACTGCCTGAGCGCGTTGTCGGTGCCTTCTGGTTCCATCGGCGTGGAGATGATCACCCGATGGTCGAGGAGGTGCCTGCGGTGCGGGAGGCCGGTGGTTCGGTGGCGTACTGGACCGAGGTGTACTTGGAGCACCTGCAGGCCCGGAAGCTGGCCGCGAACTCGCTGCGCGCCTACCGCCGCGACCTCGGCTCGGTCGGTGCCGAGCTGGCGGAGCTCAGCGGGCTGGCAGTCGATGCGTTGCCGGTCGCCGAGGTCACCGCCACGGTGCTGCGTTCGGCGTTCGCGCGGCACGCCGCGGCCCGGTCGGCGTCCTCGGTGACTCGCGCGTGGTCCACTTGGAACGGCCTGTTCGGGTTCCTCGTCGTCGAAGGCGCCGTGGGCGGCAACCCGATGCAGGTGGTTCCGAAGCCCCGCACCGCGCCGGCGACCCCGAAACCGCTGCAGGGCGAGGAAACTCCGGAACGGCTGTTGCGCTTGGTCTCCGAGGGCGCGCGCCGGGCGCGCAACCCTTGGCCGGAACGGGACCTCGCGGTGCTGGCGGTGCTGCTGTGCACCGGAGTGCGCTCGGCGGAGCTGCTGGAGCTGACCGTCTCGGCGCTGGCCGGACGGCCCGGTGACCGCCGGTTGCACGTGCAGGGCAAGGGCGGCAAGAACCGCTCCATCCCGATCGAGGGCGCACTGGACGAGGTCGTCGGCGACTACCTGCGGACCCGCCGGACCCGGTTCGGCGAACGCCTCCCGGGCGGCGCCGCGCTGTTCGTGGACCACCGCGGTGAGCCGTTGCGCCGCGGCGGGCTGCAGTACCTGGTCCGGCAATCGATGCGCGCGGCAGGCATCTCCGATCGGGTGCAGCCCGGTGCGATGGTGCACGCGCTGCGGCACACCTTCGCGACCCGGCTGGCCGAGGACGGGGCGAACGCCGCCGAGATCGCGAAGCTGCTCGGGCACGCCTCCATCAATTCCAGCCAGACCTACATCGACGTGACCGCCCGGGAGCAGCGGCTGTCGGTTCGCGCGAACCGCACGCACCAGGTGCTGGGGGAGTTGTCCCGGCAGGACGGGCGGTGACGGACCAGCGCGTGATCTTGCGGGACGGTCCGGGAAGGACACTCGGCCGATGCCGTTCCGCCCGGGCGGTCCGGTGACGTAGGTTGGCGTGCGATCGTCGCGTGTCCACAGTGGCACGACGACCGGGCTCGCCGAACCGGTGTGGGAGGTGCGGACCTTGGACCGGAAGACGCTGATCGTGCTGGCCGTCGTCGCCGTGGCCCTGTTCTTGGTGATCCGCGATCCGGTCGGGGCCGCCGCGAACGTCCAGCGCGGATTCGGGCTCCTGGTCCAGGCCATCCAGGGGCTGTGGGCCGCGTTGAACGAATTCCTGGCCGCGGTTTCGCGGGGCGGCTGAGCGGCCACCGCCGGGAATCCGGGCCGCGTGCACCGGCGTTGGTGCCGGTGTGACCAACCCGCTGCGCTTCTCGGTCCTGGACCGCTCGCTGGTGCGGAGCGGCCGGAGCCCGTCGGAGTCGTTGCCGCGCACCGTCCGGTTCGCCGCGGAAGCCGAAGCGCTCGGCTACCACCGGTTCTGGGTTGCCGAGCACCACGGCGTGCCCGGGGCGGCCGGATCGGCGCCGACCG
>NZ_JAFRFW010000533.1:0-1631 GCF_017434145.1 Saccharopolyspora sp.
CAGATAAATAATTATACGCTGAAATTCATTCTACCATGCCTTAAGCATTTATGACAGTGAAACTTTTGTGAAGAAAGAATTATGTCAACCTAAAGCAAGTCAAAGGGCCTGATTCTTTTTACTCACTACCGACGCGCTGTCGGCTGTATCACCGCCGAGCGGCCGGGCCGGGGCAAAATCAGCTTCCGCGCCCGCCGCGAAGACCCGATCCTCCGAAGTGCTCCACACCATCGTCGGCGCCGCCCACACCGCGCACTCGGCGAACCCCGGCCGAACCGACGGGCCGAACCGCGGGTCGTACGAGGCCTCCGCAGGCGGCTGCGCGGCGAGCTTGCCCAACCCGGCCAGCGCGCCGCCCCCGGGATTGCGGGTGGAGAACAGCTGCGGGCGTTCGAGCAGCCATCCACCCGGTTCCGGATGCGTGCGCAAGTAGCCGGACATGGCGAATTCCCACGGCACGCCCTGGGTGTAGAGCCAGCGCAGGTGATTCGTGCGGATCACCGGAGTCGGCAGCCACTCGGCGGCCGCGCCGTTGACGGCGCGCGCCCGCAACAGCGCTTCGAGGGTGAACACGGACAGCTGGGTCAACTCCGTGACACCACCGCGGCGGCCGAACACCGGCAGGTAGTCGGCGACCCCCTGCCTGCCGAACCAGTGCTGGATGTCCCACACGGAACGGGTGCGCACTCCCGAGCCGAGCGCGTCGCCCACGGCACCGCCGAGCAGCGCGCCGCGGAACCGCTCGGACCAGCTCAGCTCGGGCGGCTCTCGGCGCGACACCGCCGACGTGCCGGTGTTCGCGAACCTCGAGGTGTCACCGCTCATCCCCAGTCTCCTGTCGGGTCACCGTGCGGGGCAGCGCTTGCGTCCACGAGCGCGGGCCGTGGAGCGCCGGTCGGGAGCGGAGCCGGTCCGATCCCGAGACCTTCATCCACATGTTGCCGCACGGGCACGACGATCTGGGCGGCTCCCCCGGTGGATCGACGATCGAATTGCCCCGCTCCGGCGAACGCCGGAGGACACGAGGCGTCCGCCGGCCGAGCGAGATCTTGCTCACCGAGCCAGGTGGTTCGCGCACCGAGCCGGGCCGCGGAAGACGCCGGAGCTGAGCCGGGCAGGGCCTTGCTGCCCAGCGTGGATGCCGCTTCCGACGCTCTGCGCGGCGATCCGAATCAGCGCTCGCCCGGCGCAGCCCACGGCGCGCACGACCGAGCTGCCGCGTCCCGGTTCCGAATCACCGGAACGGTTGATCGACAACGGGCCCGGCGTCCGGCGCCGCTGTCCCTCAGCTGTCGCACCACGCACCGATCAGAAGGAGTCGGCGGCGCGGTCCGTTAAAGTCCGATCCCGTGACCGACCCACGGCCCGGATCCGCCGGGCTGGACCTGCACCTGGACTGGTCCGGGCGTCCGGACAGCAGCGGTCTCGCCGAAGCGCTGCGCACGGCGATCCGGGACGGGCGGCTGGCGGCTGGGACGCGGGTGCCGTCGACCCGGGCGCTCGCCCGAGACCTCGGCGTCGCCCGCGGCACGGTGACCCGCGCGTACACCCAGCTCACCGCGGAGGGTTTCCTGCTGTCCCGGCAGGGCGCCCCCACGACCGTCGCGGAACGGCTCCGCACCGGCGAGAGC
>NZ_JAFRFW010000002.1:0-6245 GCF_017434145.1 Saccharopolyspora sp.
GTTAATGATTATCTTTCCGATGAATCTAATTCCATTAATGCTGGTATCTGCAGTAATAGCATGCTTATTTAAAACTCCGAAATTTTTGGATGTTTGGTCGAGAATCGCCGCGGCGTCGCCGCCGATGCTGACCGCGACGCCGACGTTGACGCCCACGGCGTTGGTGACGTCGACGAGGCCGGTGGCCTCTCGCTGCGGCAGCAGTTCGGCCGACTGCTCGGCCAGCTCGAATTCGTGCATGTGCTCCTCCTGGTGGGTGGTGACCCGGCCGCGCGCCGGTGCTCAGCACGCGGCCGGGAACTCGATTACTTCTGGCCGACGTCGAGGTCCTGCTCGGCGGTCGCCACGGCGTCGCCGAACGGTCCGTTGAGGGCCACTGCGGTGTTCTCGGCGGTGATGTCGGCGACGTTCAGGTTCAGCCCGCCCAGCGCCTCACGCGCAGGCAGCAGCTCGGCCGAGGCTTCCGCGGAAATGTCGAAGTTCACGATGTGCTCCTGGAATCAAAGTGGGAATCGGTCGCGGCCGCTGGCCGCTGGTGGTGCTCCGGGACCACCGCCCCGGAGTCACCGAACGGTGCAGAACCGGGCCCCTGCGGTGCAGGGAACGGTTCACCAGCCGCTGTGCTGGCCGACGTCGAGGTCCTGCTCGGCGGTCGCCACGGCGTCGCCGAATCCACCGTTGATGGCCACTGCGGTGTTCTCGGCGGTGATGTCGGCGACGTTCAGGTTCAGCCCGCCCAGCGCCTCACGCGCGGGCAACAGCTCGGCGGACAGTTCCAACTCGGAGATCTCGAAAACGCTCACGGTCGTGCTCCTCATCGTGTTGACGAACTTGCGAACCGCGGCCCTCTTGCCGCTGGCCGCGAGTACGCCAAACACGCCGTCACCGACTCGTCACGCGCGCGTCACGGCGAATCCGCGGCACCCGCCCGGACGACGAGCGCCGACGCGCTGCTCACCGGCGGTGAGAAGCGGTGTGACCTGGGGGAAATCCGGTCGGGTCCGGACGAGCGACGACCCGGCCACCGTGCTCGGTGACCGGGTCGGGTGAACCGGGAAAGATCTTGCGGAGGGCTGGGCGGATCACTCGGTTTCGCCGTCGGCGTCCAAGCCGTGCTCGATGGCGTAGCGGGCCAGCTCCACGCGGTTGTGCAGCTGGAGCTTGCGCAGCGTGGACTGCACGTGGTTCTCCACCGTGCGGTGCGAGATGACCAGCTTGTTCGCGATCTGGCGCGCGGTCAGGCCCTTCGCCACCTGCCGCAGCACCTCGGTCTCCCGGTCGCTGAGCTGCGGAGCCTGCGACTCCCCGCCGGGGGTGACGGCCATCCGCCGGTACTCGCCGAGCACCAGCCCGGCCAGCCCCGCGTTGAACACCGCATCCCCGGCCGCGGTGCGCTGCACCGCGTCGACCAGCTCGTCCACCGAGGCGGACTTCACCAGGTAGCCGGAGGCACCGGCCTTGACCGCTTCCAGCACGTCGCTGTGCTCGCCGCTGGCCGAGAGCACCAGCACCCGGGTGCCGGGGATCTCCTGGGTGATCTGCCGGGACGCGTCCACCCCGGAGGTGTCGCCGAGGTTGATGTCCATCAGCACCACGTCCGGGCGCACGGTACGGGCGATGCGCAGCGCGGAGACCGCGTCCGCGCTGGTGGCCCGCACCTCGAAGCCGCGTTCGGAGAGATCCCTGGACACGCCGTCGCGCCAAATGGGGTGATCGTCGACAACCATCACCGAGACCTGCGGCTCGGTCATCCGTCTCCTCCTATGCGACGTGCCTCGGCTGCGGAAACCTCGTCCGCGGAGTCCGGCGACCGGCGCCCGGCGGCGTCCTGCTCGGTTCCGGTGCCCGCGGCGGTACGCCTGCCGGAGATCTTCCCGTCCGGGCGTTTCGCCCGTTCGCCCAGGGGCGCCGTGTCAGCGGTCCCGTCGGTCGTCGAGGGGCGCGGCACGCGCAGCTCCCACTCGGTGCCTTCCCCCGGCGAGGTGTCCAGCGCGACCGTTCCGTCCAGCGTGGCGACGCGACCGCGGATCGACTGGGCCACGCCCATCCGCCCCTCGGCGGCGGCCTCGTCGAGCCGCCCTTCGGGGATGCCGGGCCCGTCGTCGCGGACGCTGAGCACGATCTCGTCCGGCAGTTCCTCCAGCAGCACCCATGCCCGCGCTTCGGAGCCCGCGTGCCGTTCGACGTTCTCCAATGCTTCCCGCACCACCGAGAACAGGTCCGAGCACAGCGGTTCCGGCAGCAGCACGCTCGTGGCGGGCACCGATACCTGCACTCGTCCGCTGCGCAACACCTGCAGCCGGGCCACCAGGTCCGTCTCGCCCCCGGCGGTCGGTTCGACCGGGGCGGTCGCCACCAGCGAGCGCAACGCGATCTCCTGCTCCCCCGCGAGCTGGGCGAGTTCGGCGGCTTCCCCGCCGAGTTCGGTGCCGCGCCTGCGCACCCTGGCCAGCACTTGGAGCACGCTGTCGTGGATCGACCGGGCCAGGCGTTCGCGCTCGGCGGTGGCCGCCTCCGCGCGCAACGCCTGGCTGAGCCGCTCGGTCGACCGGCGCGCGGTGTCCGCGGCCAGCCCGAACAGCACTCCGGTGCCGACCAGCAGCACGGCCTCCTGCAGCATCACGGAGTTGGAGTGGCCGCGGATCAGGAAGTTGATCCCCGCGGAGAGCACGCCGGACACGCCGCCGCCGAGCCAACCCCACTGCACCGCCGCCAGCGTCACCATCGACGGTTGCCACAGGGTCACCACCGACGGCAGGTCGTCGGTCATCTGCTGCTCGGTCATGATCAGCTCGTTGCTCAGGAACAGCACCGAGACCAGCACCTGGTCGATCAGCACGAGGCGGTTCGTGCGGTGCTCGCGCACCCGGAACCGCCGGACCGTGAACACCGTCCAGCCGATCATGATCAGCAGTTCGGCCGCCGCCAGCGCCGGGTACCGGTAGTCCCGGAACTGGATCGCGAAGCACAGGATCGCGTAGCACAGCCCCACGGAGCGGAAGAAGTTGTGCGTGCGCCACAGCGGTGTCCGGCCGTCGGCGACGCGCGGTCGTTGCGCTGGCTGGCTGGCGTGCGGTGTGGCCACGGTTGCTCCTTCCCGGCGGCCCATCCTGCCGTACGGCGACGATCTCGTAACCCGGCGATCGGTGAACACGCTGGGTGTTTGTTGTCACCGAATGGATCAATCGAATGGGAGGCCGTCCCGGCTATCACCGCTTGATCGGGTTATGCGAGTCTCTGGAGCAGTGATCGATCCGTTGATCGGTTGTGCGACAACGACGCCATTCGTGCGGATCGGGAATTGCGAACGGACCAATCGCCCTGGTCCATGCGGGTGGCGAAGAGACGCGAGGATTCATGGCGCTGTGGCCGAGGCTCCGGGCGCCCGCCTTGATCTACGGGCTGCTGGTCGAAACCGCGGCCCTCGCCGTGGTGCTCCCGGTGGTGCTGGGCAGCTCGCCGCCGAGCCCGGGCGAATGGCTGCGCTTCAGCATGCTTGCGGCCACCGCGGGCGTGGTCATCATCGCGACCTCGGTGTCGATCCGGGTGCGCAGCGAGGTGCGGCGCGACCCGTGGACGGTGCACACCGCCTACCTCGCGGCGGGCGGGCTGACGCTGCCGCCGGATCTGCTGGTCCTGCTGCTGGTCGGGCCCGGTCTGCACGCCGCGCTGGAGCGGCGCCCGGAGCCGCACCGGTGGCTGTTCGTCAGCGCCGCGACGGTCTGGGCCGTGTTCGCCGCCCGGTGGGTGATCGGCTGGCGGGACCCGGCGTGGAATCCGGTGCTGATCGTGCTCGCGGGCACCGTGTTGTTGCTGGTCCGGGCCGCGCTCGTCGCCATCGGCCTGCGGCTGCGGGACCCGGACGCGCGCGGTTCGGAAGTGCTGGGCGAGTCCGCCGACGTGCTGCTGGGCATCGTGGCGGCGTGCTTCGGCGGTGTGCTGGGCATGGCGGTGCTGCGGGAGCCGGGCGTGGCGCTGCTGGGAGCTCCGGTGCTGGCGTTGCTCGATCTGGCCGGGCAGCTGCCGCACTGGCGCCGCTCGGCGCAGCGCGACGGCAAGACCGGGCTGGCCAATGCGCTGCACTGGGACCGCCTCGCCCGGGCCGAGCTGCGCCGGGCGTGCGCGCGGCAGCAGCCGACCGCGGTGCTGCTGCTGGACTTGGACCACTTCAAGCGGGTCAACGACGAGGTGGGGCACATGGCCGGTGACGCGGTGCTCGCGGCCGTGGCGCTGACGCTGCGCGGCAGCGTCCGCAAGGACGACGTGGTCGGCAGGTTCGGCGGCGAGGAGTTCGTGGTGCTGCTGCCGACGGCCGCACCGGAGGTGGCCCGCGTGGTCGCCGACCGCATCCGATTGGCGATCGCTGCGCTTTCCGTGCCCACGCGGGACACCCTCGGCGAGCCGCGCGAGCTGTGCGGGGTGACGGTGAGCGCCGGGGTGGCGACCTCGGTGCGGTTCGGCTACGAGCTCGGGGATCTGCTGGCCGCCGCGGACGCGGCGCTGATGCAGGCGAAGTCGGCGGGGCGGAATGCGGTCACCGTGGCGTAGCCGCCTTTCCGGACCACGCAGGCGACAATTCCTGAATAGATTTCGTGTTCGGTGGAATCCCGGCGTGCGGTCACCGAGCGTCGTCCGAATCCGTTTCCCGCGCGACCGATTCCCCGTCGGAATCCGCGTCCGGCTCCGCCTGCCGCGGGTCGTCCGGATCCACCAGCGACGCCGAGGTCTCCCCGGCCGCCAGCGAGCGGATCGCCGAGTTCAGCACCGCGACCAGCGGCACCGACAGCAGCGCCCCCACGATGCCCGCGACCACCACGCCTGCGCTGATCGCCAGCACCACCGCCAGCGCGTGGATCCGCACCGCACGTCCCAGCAGCATCGGCTGCAGCACGTTGCCTTCGAGCTGCTGCACCGCCAGCACCACCGCGACCACCAGCAGGGCGTCCACCGGGCCGCTGGTCACCAGCGCGACCAGCACCGCCACCGCGCCGGAAGCCACCGCGCCGACGATCGGCACGAACCCGCCGAGGAATACCAGTGCGGACAGCGGCAGCGCCAGCGGCACCCCGATGGCCGTCAGCCCGATCCCGATGCCGATCGCATCGGCCACGGCGACCAGCGCTGTCGCCCGCACGTAGCCGACCAGCGAGGCGAACCCGCGCACCCCGGCCACGTCCACCCGGTCCCGCGCCGCGCTCGGCACCAGCTTCAGCAGGAACGTCCACACCTGCCGCCCGTCGTGCAGGAAGAAGATCAGCGTGAACAGTGCCAGCACCAGGCCGGTGAGCAGGTTGCCGAACGTGGAGGCGGTGGACAGCGCCCCGCTGGTCAGCGCGGCCTGGTTCTCCTGCAGCCAGCCGGCGGCCTGCCCGATGTACTGGTCGATCTGCTCCTCGCGCAGGTGCAGCGGCCCCTGCAGCAGCCAGCCCCGGATCTGGTCGAAGCTGCGCAGGATCTGCCGCTGCAACGCCGGAAAACCGCTGATGAAAGCGTTGATCACGAAGCTGAGCACGCTGCCGACCAGCGCAAGCCCGCCGATCAGCACGACCTCGGTCGCCAGCGCCCGCGGCACCCGGATTCGGCCCAGCCACGGAACCGCGGTGCTGACCCGCTCCGGCATCCGCAGCCGCGTCACCCAGGACACCGCGGGTGCCAGCAGCGCGGCCAGCAGCAGGGCGATGGCCACCGGGATCACCACGACGTACAGCCGGCCGAGCGCCATCCCCAGCACGTAGAACAGGCCGAGCACCACCAGGATCCGCCAGGACACCGCTGCCGATACCCGCAGCACGCGCGGCACGTCGGAGGCGGCGTCGGCCGGAGTGATCTTCGCGTCGCTCACCCTGCAACCGTAGCCGTGCCGGTTGCGTGCCCGGGCGCCCGGAGCGATCTTGACGCGGTTTCCGCGGAGATTTTCTTGTAACTCGATCCGGCGATGTTGGTGGTGACCGGGTACCTCCGCGGCCGCTGCGCTGACAAAGTTCCCGTCGGCAATGCGGATCAAGCCGCCGGATGGCGCAATCTCGCGGGTGAGCGAGTGCGGCGCCCGGGGCGACAACGCCGAGCACGGGACCGGAACAGCAGATGTCGGACAGCCTCCGGAGGACGGGCGGCGGCCGCGGATGGCGGCTGCTGGCCCGGACGCTGGTCGTCGCGGGCGCGACGGCCGCGGGCACCTCGGTGGGCTGGCTGGCGCACGCGGCGGAGCCCGTCCTGCCCGAGATCACCGTGCCTGGCCCGGCCGA